>JAIXUR010000072.1 GCA_027483425.1 Cyanobacteriota bacterium
AGTCGCGCGCGACCCAGTTGCGGTAGGCCGAGCGGCAGCCCGACGGATAGCGGGACCAAGAACCGCCCCGCAGCAGCCCTAAATTACTCTCGCCAGAGGATAACCAGGCACTCCCATCGGTGGGGGCTCCATCGTAGGTGTTGTGCCAGTGATCGAGACACCACTCCCACACATTGCCGTGCATGTCGTACAGGCCAAAGGCATTGGCCGAAAAACTGCCAACATCTGTGGTTTGCTGGCGGTATTCCCCTTTTGGCCCCTGGCCATAGGAACCAGGGTAAGTTTTGCCCTTATATTCCCAGTCAGTCCCTCGGTAGTTAGCTACATCAGTGGTAATCGTCGAGCCAAAATGAAAGGGTGTGGTCGTACCGGCTCGGCAGGCATATTCCCATTCCGCTTCGCTGGGCAGGCGGTACTTGCGGCCTGTGTGCTTTGAAAGGCGCTGGCAAAACTGTACCGCGTAATCCCAACTCACCTGCTCAACGGGGCGGTTGTCGCCTTTGAAGTTCGCCGGGTCGGCCTCCAGGTCACGCTCTACCTTGGGCAAGGCGGCCACGGCCTTCCACTGGGCCTGGGTAACCGGGTATTTACCCATCAAAAAGGGCTGAACCCTAACCGGGTGCTGAGGCCCTTCGACGTTCACGCCCTTGAGGGCATCATTAAAATTGCCGTACCAGTCGCGTCCTTCCTCCCCGGCTGGGGAGCCCATGGTAAAGGTGCCACCAGATATCGTTACCAGGTCTAGGGTTGTTCCATTGCCCAGGTTTTCTCTCAAGTACTCGGCCTGGGCTTGACGGCGGTTGGTGATGACCTTGGCAGCCCCCAAACCTAGACGTCCCTTTTCAACACCAGTAATGGTGACGATCTCAAAGCTAAAGGTAGGGTTAGCGGGTTTGGCCACTGGCGGGGTGGTGGTGGGCGGTGCCGCCGGTTGGCTTAGTCGCGCAAAATATTGCTCTAGCTGCCCAATCAGCCGACTCATATCTTTATGAAAGTCGGGGTCGGGCCGCGCCTGGGCGCTGTTGCGATAGGCCAAATTGGCAATACTCTGGGGCAGGTCATCGGCCCTGGGCAAACTAGCCCGACTCACCAGTAGAGGCACCACCAGCACGGTCTTTCGCTTCAGGGCTTCCTCTAGCTCTAGTCGTACCCAGTCGGCGGGGTTGTCGAGCCGTCGTTTGCCTTGGCCGTCCCCAGCATTCAGCCAGGTGTTCCCGATCACCGCCAGCACGACCTGGCACTGATCGAGACTTTCGTTCAGGTAGTCGCGAAAGTCGGCCCCAAAGGGAATGTCATCGACATCTTTGAAAATAGCGTCGTTGCCGAAATGGGCCACCAGCCGGTCATAAATTCGCCCAGTGACATCTTCGCTATCGCTGCGGCGGTAAGAAATGAAAATTTTGGGCATGGCTCTGGGGTCAGGCTGCCTCCATTAAAGCCTGAATTGCTGAAGAGGCAAAGGGTTCTTCGTGGCATGATAGAAAGCCGTGGTTCCAGAGAGGTGAACACAGTGTCTGTTGTTCGGGTGCGCCAGCACGTCAATCCCCTGAGCGAAAAATACCAGGCTCCAGTCACCACTCCCGACTGGGATCAGGTCTACGCCAACCCCCAGCAGCCCCTGCACATCGACATTGGCTGCGGCAAGGGCGTATTTGCGCTGGCCATGGCCCAGCTCCAGCCCCAGTGGAACTTTTTGGGCCTAGAAATTCGCAAGCCCGTGGTCGAAGCCGCCCAAAAGCGTCAGCAGGAGGCCGAACTCACGAACCTACATTTCATGTTCTGCAACGTCAATATTTCCCTCCGCGCCCTGCTCGAAAGCTGGGGTGACCAGAACCCCTTGCAGCAGGTGTCGATTCAGTTTCCCGACCCGTGGTTTAAAAAGCGCCACCAAAAGCGGCGGGTGCTTCAGCCTGACATTGTCAGCACCCTAGCTGAATTTCTCCCCCCTGGCGGGCGCGTGGTGGTGCAGTCCGACGTCGAAGCGGTGGCGATGGATATGGTAGAACGCATCACCGAAAATCCCCACTTCCAGCGCCAGGGTACTGCCTGGTTGCCCCAAAGCCCCTTCCCCGCCCAAACCGATCGCGAGCGGGCCAGCCTCGAGCAGGGGCTCGCTGTCCACCGCGCCATCTTTACCCGCCTTTAGCCCCTCCCTCGGCCAGGCTGCCTGGGTTCAGGGTGTAGAATGGCAACAGCCTGGGGCTGTAGCTCAGCAGGATAGAGCGGCCGCCTCCTAAGCGGCAGGTCGTGGGTTCGAATCCCGCCAGCCCTGTATGTCATGATCACCGGTTTCCCTCGAGAACCCCCAGCGACCCACCTTCTGGTACCTAGGTTCTGGCTAGGGTGGCGCTCGAGGATCGATTCACCAGCACCTCAGGCCGCCCCTAGCCGCTACTCATCCTCCAACAGGTAAACAGCATCCTCTTCGGTCTCCACCTCAATCTCGTCGTCGGCAATGCCGACCGCCGCGCCGCCGATCTCCAGCTTCTCCCTCACCTGGGCTTCTACCTTCTGGGCAAACTCAGCATCCTCTTGCAGCCGCTGGATCGTGTTCTCACGCCCCTGGCCGATGTTGTCGCCTTCGTAGCTGTACCAGGCTCCTTTGCGCACAATCACCCCGGTCTGCTCCGCCAGATCCACCAGGCAG
>JAIXUR010000224.1 GCA_027483425.1 Cyanobacteriota bacterium
GGTCTTCGATGGGTAGCCCACGAGCACTCAACTCGAGCCACCGGTTGCGCCAGAGCCGACTCGTATCTTTGGTAATCCCAAGTTCTCGTGCAATCTCGCCATGACTAGCACCTTGAGCGGCTCGCAAGACGATGGTCGCTCGCAGCGCAATCTGCTGAGCCGTGCTCGGTCGCCGAGCTATTTTCTTCAGGGCCGTCTGTTCCTCGGTCGTTAGCGTGATGGGGGTAGCCGCAAGTCTTGGCATGGCAACTCAGTTCCCTTCGCTCTACCCTTAAATAGTAGATCTATTTCCGCCTCAGAGTACTAGGAGGATCGCTAGCGCTGGCCAGATCGGTTAGGACATGGGAATCTGACAAAGCCAGAACTGGGATCTTGATTGAATAGGCGCTCCATGAAAAATGCCCTAGAGCCCCAAACTCAACTCCGGGCTCTAGGGCACTTTTCATAGATCTCGATTAGCCCTGGCGCAGCTGATCGAGAACGCTCTGGTCTTCCATGGTCGAGGCATCGCCGACGATCGCCTCGCCGCTGGCCAAGTTGCGCAAAAAGCGACGAATGATTTTGCCCGATCGCGTCTTGGGTAGCGCGTCGGCAAACTGAATTTCGCCGGGCCGAGCGATCACGCCAATCTCATTGACGACGTGCTGCTTGAGCTCCTGCTTCAGCTCATCGCTGGGACTGTAGTGACCCTCCAAAATCACAAAGGCAAAAATATCTTCGCCCTTGATCTCGTCTTTGCGGCCCACGACGGCGGCCTCGGCCACCGCTGGATGCGATACCAGGGCCGACTCCACCTCCATGGTGCCTAGGCGGTGGCCCGACACACTAATCACGTCATCGACCCGGCCCATGACCCAGAAATAGCCGTCTTGATCGCGGCGGGCACCGTCGCCAGCAAAGTAGAGGTACTGGCCGTTCACCGGGGCAATGTGCTCCCAGTAGGTGCGACGGTAGCGGGCATCGTCGCCGTAGACGGTACGCATCATGCTAGGCCAAGGGTGCTTGACCACCAGGTATCCGCCCTCATTGGTGGGTACGGGGTTCCCCTCGAGATCGACCACATCGACCAAAATGCCGGGGAAGGGTAGGGTGGCAGAGCCGGGCTTGGTGGCGATCGCCCCTGGCAGCGGCGTAATCATGAAGCCGCCGGTTTCTGTCTGCCACCAGGTATCGACAATGGGGCAGCGTTCGCCGCCGATCACCTGGTGATACCACATCCAGGCTTCGGGGTTAATGGGCTCGCCCACGGTGCCCAACAGCCGTAGCGAGGATAGATCCCGCGCCTGGGGCAACTCGTCACCCATTTTGATAAAGGCGCGAATTGCCGTGGGGGCGGTGTAAAAGATGGTGACGCCATACTTTTCAATCACGTCCCAAAAACAACCTGGGTTAGAGGGTCGCGGCACCCCTTCGTACATCATGGTGGTGGCCCCGTTCGACAGGGGGCCGTACACAATGTAGCTGTGGCCCGTAATCCACCCGACGTCGGCGGTACACCAGTAGACGTCAGTGTCTTTAATGTCAAAGGTCCACTTAAAGGTTGTGTGGGTGTAGAGGTTGTAGCCGCCGGTGGTATGTACCACCCCCTTCGGCTTGCCCGTCGTGCCGCTGGTGTAGAGAATAAACAGCAGGTCTTCGGCATCCATCTCTTCGGCGGGGCAGTGGGCCGAGGCCGTGGCCTGGAGCTCATGCCACCAGTGGTCGCGCCCCTCTACCATGGCAATCTCGGCCTTGGTGCGCTGCACCACCAGCACGCTGGATACGCTGGGCACGCTGCCCTCGGCCAGGGCCTGGTCAACGGCCGCCTTGAGGGGTACCACCTTGTCTTTGCGAAAGCCGCCGTCGGCGGTGATCACCACCTTGGCTTGGGCATCGTTGAGGCGGTCTTTTAGAGCTTCGGCGCTAAACCCACCAAAAATTACGGTGTGGGGCGCGCCAATGCGGGCGCAGGCTAGCATGGCGATCGCCGCCTCAGGCACCATGGGCATATAAATACCCACGCGATCGCCCCGTTGTACCCCGAGCCCCTTCAGCACATTGGCCACCTGGCACACCTCTCGGTGCAGCTGGGCATAGGTGAGGGTGCGGCTATCGCCCGGTTCACCCTCCCAAATTAGGGCCGCTTTGTTGCGTCGCCAGGTGGTGAGGTGGCGGTCTAAACAGTTGTAGGAAATATTGATCTTGCCCCCCACAAACCACTTCGCCACGGGCGGCTGCCAATCGAGCACCGTATCCCAGGGGCGAAACCAGTGCAGTTCTTGGGTAGCCAGTTCTGCCCAAAATTTAGCCGGGTCAGCCGCCGCCCGCTCCGCTAGCGCCCGATACTCGTCTAAGGTTTTGATCGAAGCGTTTTGAACAAAGTCTTCAGGGGGCGGAAAAAGGCGATCCTCATGGAGAATCGATTCGATGGTGGGAGAAGCCATAGATAATGGTGAGTCTCTTGCAAACACAAATAACATCAGGAGATGCTGCGGTCGGTGAAGCAACATCTCCTGAAAACCATACGATTTTTGGCGACCCTTTGAACATTCCCTAGGGTTTACTTAATGTTTTTTCGAGGCATGGCCATCGCCCCTCAAGGAGGGTTGTCTCAGCTGATCCTAACCGGCGGAGGCTATGGACAGACCTGAGCTCAGGATACTTTTCTCCTGCGCAAAAGCAGGCTAACTCTCCCCCCCTCGGAGGGGCTAGGGGTAGGTTAATCTGAGCCGAGGAAGCGCTGATCAGTAGTCAGCAACTCAATTTTTGTTGCTGGTTTAACCCACCCCGCCCTTTCCTGTGGAACGCTACGCGAACGGGCATCCCTCCCGAGGAGGGGAAGGCCTGCCCTCGAACTCACGTTCTTTGGGGATGTCTGCTTTCAGCCTTGGGCTAAACGTCCAAGGTTTAGCGGCAACTCAAGGCTATGGGCCTCCCAACGAAATCCACCTCAACCGGGGTTACCCTGCCCCCCAACCCGCAAAAGCTACGGCAAAAACCGGTCTAGAGCGGCCTTGAGTTCGGCAATTTCTTTTTCGATGTTGCCGTCCTCAGCGGCGCGGCCAATGCACTCGGTTAGGTGCTCATCGAGAATGATGCGGGCCACCCGATCGAGCGCACCGCGCACTGCGGCCACCTGCACCAGCACATCGGGGCAGGGGCGACTCTCCTGCACCATGGTTTTGATGCCGCGAATGTGTCCCTCAATGCGCGCTAAGCGGTTAATGATCCGCCGCAGCGACTCGGGGTCATGGACATGGGGATGGGCGGCACTGTCGGCGACAGGGTCGACTTCGTGCAGGTGAGCATGGGGGTGGGGGCTAGGGTTATGCAAAGGATCGATTTAGAACAACGGGTTTAGGACAGTGAATTCTGAACGGGTTACTCCTCACCAGACCATTGATCAGATTTCTTGGGGCAAATTTCTTGGGGAAAGCTTCTCAGGACATACGGCTCGGGCCAGTCTACTGGGGGGCTGAAAACCCAGACAGCTCCGCCAGGTCAGCGAGGGACTTCACCCCTGGGTAGAGCTGACCCTCGATTTCCCAGGTGGGATACCCCTGGATGCCCTTCTGCTGGCACAGCTCGGGCTGGGCATTCTCGCCGTCAGCGGCGCACTCCACGTAGGGCAACAGCTCTGCCGCCTCTTTGAACATAGCCTTTTGGTCAGCGCAGTGGGGACACCAGTAGGCCCCGTACATCGCCCCCCCCGTGGCGGTCAGATGCTCGGCTAGCTGGGCTTCGTAGCTGCCAACGCTTTCAACTGTCGAGGTTGGCTGAGGGCCACACCCAACCAGCAGCACTGCCCCCAGGGCCAACCCCCCCAGCCATGGGGATGACAGCCGAGGTTTGGACAAACCTGGCTTAGATACAACATTAAGATGGTGCAGTTGAACCATAGAATCGATTCACCATGAACCCTGAGCGGATCCCTGAAGCAGGCGCAGAATTAAATAGCTGCTCCCCAGTGTAGCGTTAAGTCACGGGGATAGGCGCGTAGAGATCCATCACCCGCGCTAGATCAAGCCGTGACTGTGCCCCTAGCCCTAGCCCTGAGCGATCGCCCTGGTTGAAATGGTCGGCGGCGGCACAGCCAATCATAGCCGCGTTGTCTGTACACAGGCTCAGGGGCGGAAAGATCACCCGCAGGCCATGTTCCGCCGCTGCCCGCTGCAGGTGCAGGCGCAGGCCACTGTTGGCCGCCACTCCGCCGCCCACCGCTACGGTGGTGAGGCCGTAGTCACGGGCGCAGGCCACCACCCGCCGGGTCAGACTGCGGGCCACGGTGGCTTGAAAGCTGGCCGCCAGGTCGGCCACGGGTAGGGGGTCTACCCCTTCGGAGCGGAGCTTTTCCACCAGCCGCAGTACCGCCGTCTTCAGCCCGCTAAAGCTGGAGTCGTAGGGGTGAAAGCCCCCCTCGGCCAGGGAAATATTGCCTTCGGGCAGGGGAAAGGTCTGGGGGTTGCCCTGCTGAGCCAGGCGATCGATGATCGGGCCACCGGGGTAGCCCAGGCCCAGCAGCCGAGCCACCTTATCAAAGGCTTCTCCGGCGGCATCGTCGCGGGTTTGGCCCAGGGTTTGGTACTGGCCGCAGCCCTTTACCTCGATCAAGCTGGTGTGTCCCCCGGATACCAGTAGGCACAGGTAGGGGGGCTGGAGGTCAGCACTGGCTAAATAGTTGGCGTAGATGTGCCCCTCCAGGTGGTGAATCCCTAAAAACGGCTTTTGGTGCACCATCGCCAGGGTTTTGCCCGCCGTCAGCCCCACCAGCAGCGCCCCGACCAGCCCCGGTGCACAGGTAGCCGCCACCCCATCAATGGCGTCCCAGCCCACCCCCGCCTGGGCTAGGGCGACGCTAATGCTTTCCCCCAGGGTGATCACGTGGTGCCGCGAGGCCACCTCCGGCACAATGCCCCCGTAGGGCTGGTGGATGTCAATTTGCGAGGCGACCACGGTGCTGAGAACGACACGATCGCGCACCACCGCCGCCGCTGTTTCGTCACAACTGGTCTCTAAGGCCAAAATCGTCGCCATGGGGTATCGCCGTTTTAGGGGGTGGGGCTAAGGGTGGGGCACTTAAGCGGGGAATGTTAAGAGATCGTTAGTGCTAGGCCTCTGTTATTTGTAGAGATGTAAACACCCTACCGATCTTAGCTTTACGGGGGTTCGGCAGCGGGGTATTATGACCACCAAGTTGGGTGAATTTTTGTTCAAAAAACTTAACTTTATGTTCAAATCGCCCTGGTTTCTTAGGTAATTAAGAAGGAACAGTTTATGCGACGGTTTTTTGCTGTAGCGCTTGTAGTGTTTCTCTGGTTTGGGTTTACGGCCCCGGCCTCTGCTAGTCTGGCTGGCGACAACGTGTCAGGGCTAACCCCCTGCGGCCAAAACGAAGCTTTTTTAAAGCGGGCTGCCAGCGCCACCACTGCTCAAGCCAAAGCCCGGTTTGACTTTTACGGTAACTCTAGCCTGCTGTGCGGCAGTGACGGCCTACCCCACCTGGTGGTAGACGGTGACCTGGCTCACGCCGGGGAGTTTCTGATTCCCAGTCTGTTGTTTCTGTACATCGCCGGCTGGATTGGCTGGGTAGGCCGCTCCTATATCATCGCGGTGCGTGGTGAGAAGAGCCCCGAAGATAAAGAGATCATCATTGATGTGCCCCTGGCCATTAAGTGTTCTCTATCTGGGTTTGCCTGGCCCCTGGCTGCCTTCAAGGACATCGCCAGCGGTGCCATGTTTGCCAGCGAAGACGAGATCACCGTATCTCCTCGCTAGTAGATAGCTGCTCACCCCCAGGACAACCACCCAGGAGAACTAAACATGGACAACAACCTACTCCGGTATCTCTCGTCTGCTCCGGTGCTAGCCACCGTGTGGATGGTCATTACCGCCGGTATTCTGATTGAGTTCAATCGCTTCTTTCCCGACCTGCTGCTGCACCCCTAGGGAAAGGTCCCAGAACAGTCCGTTTTGGGAAAACCGAATAAAGATGGTTTTTAGGATCCAACGGCTTCTAGAAACCGTCTTTTCCAATTGCTGTGATTTTGTTTGAGTTGGAGAAACCCCCTATGACAGACGCTATTCGGCCCGCTGGGGATCCACAAATCGGCAACCTGGAAACGCCGATTAATTCCTCTGCCTTTTCTAAAGCCTTTATCGGCAATTTGCCGGCCTATCGGTTGGGGCTTTCCCCCCAGCGCCGCGGCCTAGAAATTGGCATGGCCCACGGATACTTGCTCTATGGCCCCTTTGCTCTGCTTGGCCCCCTGCGGGATTCTGAGATCCCCGGTCTAGCTGGACTGCTGAGCGCATCAGCTCTGGTGGTCATTTTGACGGCTTGCCTATCGATTTACTCGGGTGCTGGCGTTAACACCGACGTCACCAAAACCACGACCCCTTTCACCCCCCCGGCTAGCCTCGAAACCAACGAAGGTTGGAGTGAGTTTGCGGGTGGCTTTTTAATTGGCGGCATTGGTGGGGCTACCTTTGCGTACCTGCTGGCGGCTAATTTGCCGATCCTCAGCACGCTGGTTAGCGGCGGCCACAGCTAACGTTAGCTAAACAAAAAATCGCGGCCGGTCACCGGCCGCGATTTTTTGTTGGTTTCCTACAGAGGCCCAATCGCCGCCACCGCTGCCTCCATTGCTAGGGCCACATGGGTCCAGTGGGTGCCCCCCTGGCAGTAGACAATGTAGGGTTCCCGTAGGGGGCCATCGGCGGAGAGTTCTGAGGTGCTGCCATCGATAAAGGTGCCCCCCGCCATCACCAGTTCGCTGTCGTAGCCAGGCATGGACGCTGGTACAGGCTCAACGTAGGCATCGATGGGAGAATGGCTCTGGATCGCCTTGCAAAAGGCAATCAGCTTGTCGGGCGACCCCAGGCGAATGGCCTGGATGACATCGCGCTGGGGAGCACTGGGGGCAGGGTTGACCGGATAGCCTAGGGCGTCGAAGGTCGCGGCCAGCAGGTAGTTGCCCTTCATCGCTTCGCCCACCATCTGGGGGGCCAAAAATAACCCCTGGTAGAGCAGTCGATTGAGGTTGAGGCTTGACCCGCCGCTGGCCCCAATGCCTGGAGCGGTGAGACGACAGGCAGCGGCGGCCACCAGGTCGGCCCGACCCGCCACATAGCCGCCGGTGGGGGCTATGGTGCCCCCAGGATTTTTGATCAGCGATCCGGCGATTAAATCGGCACCGACGGCGGTGGGCTCGCGGTCTTCTAAAAACTCGCCATAGCAGTTATCGACAAAACAGACAACGGCGGAATTCTGATCTTTAATTACGCGGACTATGTTTTCGATTTCGGCTATGGTAAGGGTTGACCGCCAACTATAGCCGCACGATCGCTGGATATGAACCAGTCGGGTTTTTGGCCCCACTGCAGTGGCCAGGGCAGACCAGTCGATGGATCCGGTGGCAGTCAACGCTAACTCTCGATAGGACACCCCAAACTCTGCCAAGGACCCCTGGCCCTGGCCCCGCAAACCAATCACTTCTTCCAGGGTGTCGTAGGGAGTGCCGGCTATGGCTAGCATTTCATCGCCAGGACGAAGTACACCGTATAAGGCACAGGCGATCGCGTGGGTACCCGAGACAAACTGCGATCGCGCCAGGGCGGCCTCCGCCTGCACAATATCGGCAAACACGCGATCGAGGGTATCTCGCCCCAGATCATCGTGGCCGTAGCCTGACACACTATTGAAATGGTGACTCCCTACCCGGTGCTTTCGAAATGCGGCTAGCACCCGCGCTAGATTGCACTTGACCTGGGCGTCAATTCCATAAAGAATCGGAAGGAGTGTCGAGTCTGGCGGCATCATCAGGTTTGACCGTTGCAATGACTAAATTTCTTTGTTAGAGGGTATTTGAAAAGCCGGAGAGAGTCTGACTTTATACCGTGAAAGCGGTTCTAAGGTGGCTCATCCCTCGCGGCATGTGCGGTATTCCTAGCGCTAACAGCACTCAGGCATGCCCTTTTCAAGCATTCTCTTAGGAAGCAGGGGTATTTATTCTCCCCCACATTCACTCCGCCTGTGCAAAATTCTTGTCCAAGAGTCTTGTCTAGGCGCCTGTCCAAAATTCTGAGACTTTTGCATGACTGCTGTAACTACTGAGCGTTTGTCCCGCGATTGGGTCACTATCTCGTTTATGATCGCCGTCCACAGCCTGGCTGCTCTGGCGTTCTTGCCCGTTAACTTTTCCTGGGCGGCGGTGGGGGTAGCCCTGCTGCTCCACTGGTTTACTGGCTGCCTGGGCATCACCCTAGGCTGGCACCGGCTGATCTCCCATCGCAGCTTTCAGGTGCCCAAGTGGTTAGAGTACTTTTTTGTGTTTTGCGGCACCCTGGCCTGCCAGCACGGCCCACTCATGTGGGTGGGGCTACACCGCCATCACCACGCCTACTCCGACCAAAGCATTGACCACCACGATTCCAACAAGGGTTTTTGGTGGAGCCACATGGGCTGGATGCTGCGGGAGGTACCGGCTCGGAATGACGTGGATCGCTTTATCCGGGATATCAAAGACGATCCCTTTTATCAGTTCTGCGAAAAGTATTTTCTGCCCATGCAGGTGGTGCTTGGCGTAGGCCTCTATATGTTGGGGGGCTGGTCCTTTGTGCTCTGGGGCATTTTTGTCCGCCTGGTGGTGGTTTATCACTGCACCTGGTTAGTCAACAGCGCCACCCACAAGTTTGGCTACCGCACCTACTCAACCGACGACAAATCGACCAACTGCTGGTGGGTGGCTGTGGTCACCTACGGAGAAGGCTGGCACAACAACCACCACGCCTACCAGTATTCGGCCCGCCACGGCCTCAAATGGTGGGAAATCGACCTCACCTGGATGACCATTCGTCTGCTCGAGATGGTAGGTCTGGCCAAGAAGGTAAAACTAGCGAGCGCTACCGATAGCTAGCGCGGCCCAGTCCATCTCAACCACCATTTGGCGAACGATCGCCAATCAAGCCAACAGCTATTTTTTCTTTGAGTTAACCCAGAGCCCTAACCTGCTCTGGGTTAATTGCATCGGGAGAGTAATCGCTATGGTTTGTAATAATCGACTGGGTGTCTTTTGACTAAAGCTGGGTTTTTCTTACACGATAGGGTTTCTGCAAGCAGTGTGATCTGGCTAGGGACGAAACCTTGCTAGAAACAAAACACTGTAGAAGCTTTTGGGTTTGGGCAACTCATAGCCCTGATCAGATCTGTAGGTGTGCTGATATTCCAGCTTTAGTAAATATGAAAATAACCGCATCAATCGTGCTAGCCCTGCTGACGGTAGTTCCTATTTTCGGTCTGTCAGGGCAGGGAAAAGCTGCCGAGCTACAGTCGGTGACCCTAGACTTCGACGGTAGGGTTGGTGACCAGCCCTTTAGCTGTACCGAGAGTTATCGATTGGGCACCGCAGAGACTAGGGTCAGTCCGACTGACTTTCGGCTCTATGTGTCAGAGGTAGCTCTGATTAACGCGGCGGGAGAGGCCGTTCCGGTGATGCTGGAACAGGATGGCCAATGGCAATACGAAAATGTGGCTCTACTGGATTTTGAAAATAGAACCGGCACCTGCACGAACGGCACCCCTGAGACCCGTACCCAGGTGCTGGGTAGCGTCCCAACTGGTGAGTATGAGGGGGTTCGTTTTATGGTGGGCTTACCCTTCGAGCTCAATCACAGGGATGCAACCCTGGCCTCATCTCCCCTCAACCTCACGGCTCTCTGGTGGAACTGGCGAGGAGGCTACAAATTTTTGCGGGCCGACTTTCAGATCTCAACCATGGGAGCTGAGCTGCCATCTCCAGGTAAAGGTGATGGTCAGGGTAACCATGGGGATGAGAGTAGCCATGGGGATAACTCTGCCCATGGAGCCGCCGCTATGGGGTTTGCCATTCATTTAGGCAGCACAGGTTGCCAGGTGGAGGGCAATGCGGTTCAGCCTACCTCCTGTTTAAACCCGAATCAGGCTGAGATTGTGCTGGAGGGTTTTGACCCCGCTAACCAGAGGGTTGTTATTGACTTAGCGGCTTTGCTTCAATCCAACAATCTGGAGGTAAACGTACCCAATACACCACCAGGTTGCATGTCGGCCCCAGAGGATGGCGATTGCTTAGGAATTATGCACAATTTAGGGCTACCGTTTAATGGAGAGCCTTCATCGGGGCAAACGGTATTTCAGATCGAGTGACCTGGAACAAATCGCCCTGCAACCTTGAACTGTAGTGATTCCTGCTTTCAAATCATCCCGCTGGCTGGCAGTGGTCATTTTAGGGCTGCTCTCTTGCGCTCTGGCGATGGGGCTAAGCAATGCCCTCCTGTTGGATCATGGTCGTGCTTTGGCCGTTGCTAGCCCAGCGTATGCCTGGGACTTACCGGCCTGGGCACCCAGGCCCATGGTTCCGGTAGAGAACGCCATGACTGACGCTAAGGTTGAGTTGGGGCGTCACCTATTTTACGAGCCACGGTTATCGGTCAATGGGAAGCAGTCCTGCGGTTCTTGCCATCTGCAATCTCTGGCCTTTACGGACGGTAAGACCGTCTCGGTTGGGACAACGGGAGACAGTCATCCCCGCAATTCTATGAGTTTGGCCAATGTGGCCTATAACTCAGTGCTGACCTGGGCTAATCCGCTGATGCGCCACCTGGAGCAACAAATGCTGGTGCCGTTGTTTGGGGAAGAACCGGTGGAATTGGGGTTGGCCGGTCAGGAAGATCAGCTGCTGACGATGCTCAGGGATGATGTAGACTATACCCGCCGATTTCGTGCAGCGTTTCCTGACCAGGCCGAGGCTGTTAGTATTCGTAACTTGACCTTTGCGATCGCCGCCTTTGAGCGCACGCTCCTGTCCTTTAACTCCGCCTACGATCGCTACCGCTATGGGGGAGAGCCTGAGGCCATTTCTGCCGCTGCTAAGCGGGGTGAAGCCCTATTCCACAGCGAACAACTGGAGTGCTTTCACTGCCATGGCGGCTTAATTTTCAGCGACTCTATCCAGCATGAGCGCTTGGCCTTTGCCGAAATCGCCTTCCATAACACCGGTCTATACAACATTAATGGGCAAGGGGCCTATCCACCCAGCGATCCGGGCCTTTACGCAATCACCCACAATCCCCAGGATATGGGCCGGTTCAAAGCTCCCACCCTACGCAACATTGCGCTGACGGCCCCCTATATGCACGATGGCAGCGTTAAAACGCTATCAGACGCGATCGCCCATTATGCCGCCGGGGGCCGCACCATTGACACTGGATCCTACGCAGGTGTTGGTCGAACCAGCCCACTGAAGAGTTCTTTTATCCAGGGCTTTACCCTCACTGATGAAGAGAAGCAGGATTTGCTAGCGTTTCTAAATGCGCTGACGGATGAAACCTTTGTCCAAAACCCAAACCTGAGCAACCCCAACAGAACAATCCCTGACGGAAATCCCATGAATACACAATAGTTGGAACTTCTAGCCGCTTCCGGCGAGACATTGGCGCTATGGGTGGTCGAGAAACCCATGCTTTCCAGTTCTAACCATTCACCCACCCTTTGGGAATGAGGTATTCAGCCCTCTCTGAACACTTAGGGATTGCAAATAAAGGTGCGCAGCATCGCTACGCACCTTGACAATCTATTTAATCAACTCTTAGGTGCCTAAGTTAGCTAGGTGCCTAAGTTAGCCTCAAATCTTACATCAGACCGATTTGGGTCAAGATGCCTTGGCCAGTCAAGAACTCGGTGGCAACCCCGATCACGAAACCTAGCATGGCCAGGCGTCCGTTCCAGGTTTCTGCAAAATTAACAAACCCAAACTTGCTTTCGTTGCTTTCCATAACCATCATCTCCTAGTGCGTAAAAGCTTTAACGACTCAAGCTCATGTTACAAATGTTAACACATGGATTTTGGATTGACTAGGGAGGGGATGATGTTTGATGGCCGCTGCTCTCTCTAACCTCCACCCTCGATGTCAAGCTCTGGGGTCAGAGAATGTGAACAAGGTCACTGGAGATTCGACGCCTCCCAGGGATCGATAAAAGTCGAGGGCATGATCGTCGTCGTTATCGGTAGCGACAAACGCGGTGTAGATGTTGGCGGCAGCACCGCCCTCTAGCAGCGCCGTCATTAACTGTCGTCCGATCCCCCTACGTTGGTGATCGCCTCGCACGGCAATATCGTAGATAAAGATTTCTGAGGACTCTGCCCTTGTCATGGGCACGGTGTGTGCCGTGAGACCGCCAAGGATAACATCGCCCATGAGCGCGGCGATCGCCCAAAAATCTTCACGGCTGAGTAGCCGATCAAGATAAGCTTCGTCCAGCGGCTTGTAGGCTTCCCCAAACACCTCTGCCATGATCGCGAACAGTCTATTCGCGAGGGCTCGGTCGTCAGCCATCAGTCTCTGTGTTCGGATCTCGATCATCGCTGTCTGGTATGAGTGAGCTCGCCGTAGATTCCAGACTCATGGAGGAAGCGACGCTTCAAGCCAAACGCCTGCTCGAAGAACAGGCGCGTCGCCGACACGTCTGGAACATAGATGATCGTGTAGCCCAGCTTCATTGCAGGTACCTCGAAAAAAGGACTCGATCCGGTTGACTGGTTGACTGACGAGGAACTAGTCTCTGATCCCACCGTTAGGCCTACAGGACACCCGACTCTAGCTGATCGAGGTAGATAAACTCGGGGGCTTTAACCCCTGCCCGTTGTCTAATTTCAACCAACTCGGGCGACTCAAAGAATAGTCTGGCATCTTGTATCGATGTCCATACCGAGAAATGAACAATTTTATTGGGTTCATTCTCATACTTTAGAACCTGATAGGAACGCTCACCCGCCTCTTTGCGCAGGCTGGCCGCCTGGTCAAACACTTGTTTCCAGGCGTCGTAATCTTCGACCTCATGAATAATCAAGACATGGTGCATCACGATACTGTCTCAAGGCGAATAGGTCAAAGAATCGCCATCTGAGTGCCACCCTAGCCCAGGGCTCAAACGGGGTGGGTTTTCACCAGGATTGACCGGGGCGATCGCCCGGTTGAATGGGGCCATTATCCCCTGTTCAGTATGGGGGCCTGCTCTGGACGCGACTGGGGAGCGATGATCCCTGAGTTCGCTGGGCCAATCGCCCGCGCGACCGCCATAGCCGAGGTCACCGCCCCTTCGTGTAGCCCATCGCCTAGATAGGCCCCCACATGGTAGGTGTTGTTTTCACCATTGGTGGCCAACACCTCATCGATATACTGACAGGTGGCTACGGTGTAGAACGGGGTGTGATGTTGTTGCCTATGGATGACTTTCTCGGGGGCGATCGCATCGTCGAGGTTAAAGGCCAAGTAGTAGGCTTGCGGGGAAGCAATGCCGCACAGCTGATTTAGGTGGGCATTGTAGCCCCAGCCAGCAGCGGTTTGAAAGAAATCAAACTCAGAGCCCTGCTGAATACCATAGGGCTGATAGAGTTGGCGATCGCTGTGCAGAGTGGTGGTGACATAGTTGGGCTGCCAGGCCTGGAACCGCTGCACCTCCTGGGGGCGAGGATCGGCCAGTAGGGATAAGACCTGATCCGGCGGCGTGGCGAAAACGACTTGATCAAACTGCTGCTTAAAGAGCCGTTGGTTGCCAAGGGTCGGTCTAATGCCTGCTCCATTGGGAGATGCGCCATTAGGGGGGAGGCTATGGATGAGACCCTGAATTTGAACCGCCTGATTTGACCGATGAATCGTTAAGATTTCGGCGTTGAGAACTATCTGTCCCCGAAACCGGGCAAGAATTTTTTCAATGTACGAATAGACGCCCCCTTTAATACCTACCCAATGGCTAAACACGTACCGTTTTAGGGCTGGAATTGCCAGCTCGGCCGGAAAGTCATCGATCGTCTCGTAGGCCATGGAATAGCTGTACATGGTCAGTAGCTTAACCCAAGTGGCCTGAGGTGATTCGAGGGGCAGGTACCTCGACAAAGACTGGCCCTGAAGGCTTTCTAAGGAGGCCCGATGGGTTTTAAGCCAAAGCCCAACCGACCGAGCATAGAGGCTATCGATGTGCAAAATTTCGCGCCACTTCTCTAAGCCATGAAAATTATGCTTAATCAGGGCACGGGAGAAGAAATGCTGTCCATCCTGGAAGAACAGCCCAGACCCCACCTCTACGGGCTCTAGGGGTACCTCTAACTCCTCCATCAGCTGAAGGAAATGGGTGAACTCTGTGGGAAACTCCAGCACCCCAGCTTCCAGATATTCAGGACAGTCTGTGGCCTGGGGGATATTTTTGTTAAGTGTCCGAATGTGGCCGCCCAAGATGGGTTGACGTTCATAAACCGTCACGTCATGCCCCTGTCGATCGAGCAGATAGGCCGCGATCATGCCACTGGCCCCACCGCCAATAATGGCAATCTTCATGGCACTAACTCGGGTGACAACCTAGAGCTCTCCGCCGTTACTATCGGCTCGCCTGACAGCCGCTGGTACAGCATGGCCCCGGTCCAAAAAGTGGGTGCAAACCCTGGGTAGCCGGAGGAGGCATTACAAAAATAGAACTGCTTGAGGGAGGTGTGATGGTTGAGGCGACCTAGACCCATATTCTTGGGTGTCAGGCTAGATCCGTAGGAATTGCCCTGGGGACACCAGCAAAAGCGCTCATTGGTGGTGGGGCTACCGGTGATCTTAAATACCAGGTGCTGGCGAATATTCGGGATATAGCATCGCTCTACGATATCTAGAATGGTATCTAGAATTGCCTCTTTTTTCTGGACATAAGCTTTGCGATCGCGGTTACGAAGGTCATTAAAGTAGTCGTAATTAGCCACCGTCAAAAATTCGATAATCTGACAATCTTCTGGGCAGTCACGATGCTCCTGGGTTAGCAGGGTTGGCGTTGTGATTGCAAAGCTGGGCTGGGAGTAATCATGCTGCTCATACATGCGGGTAAAGGCCCGGTTGAGGTCAGTATCTTCACTATGGAAGGTATTCCAGGGGCCAAAGCCATAGTCACGCAAATCTAAATCTTTGACTACACAATAGGCCATGTAGTTTGATGGCGAGTACTCATAATTTAGCCGTCGTCGCACCGCAGGGGAAAATTTCTGCACCCCGATCATTTTGGCGGCTCTTTTCGGATCGATATTGCAAATAATCGTTTTGCCTAAGAATTCATGGGTTGGATGGGCTTCACGGGTTTTTCGATCAATCGCTCTGACCCCGTTTACCCTGTCTCCATCGACTAAAAACTCGGTGACCTCTGTATCGGTCAGTACCTCACCTCCATGCGCTTCAATGGTGGCCACCAGAGACTTAACCACCTGTTCGAAATGCTGGGTTGGATAAAACGCCCCCTCTTGGTAGCCCGTAAACAAAATTACCCAAGCATAAAACGACAGCTGTTCTGGCGGGAGTAAAAAGTCTGGCCACTGCAAGGCCAACAGGGTTTGGGCCGCCTGGGGCAGTAAGAATTGATCAAACACATCTTGGAGGGTGCTGCGATAGTGGCGAACAGCAGTCAATGCTGCTGGTAGATGCTTTAAAATCAAGCCAGGGCGCAGCGGCGGCGACAGACATTTGAGGCCCACACTCACGGTTTGCACTTCCTGCAAAAAATTCTGAATCTGCTCTCTATGATTTGGAAAGAGGGTTGACAGACGCTGAATCAACTGCTCTGAGCTAGCTGGAATATCCAAGGCGTAGCCGGGGATACGCATATGGTCAAAGCCGTTAGGATCGTAGCGTTCAAAGGTGATCGATTGATCAAGCCCAAGGGTTTTTAAAACTCGATTCACGGTATGACCTTCACCACAGTCCCAAACGTAGTGCAGTTGGGCATTGAAGTGATACTGCTTTGCCATGGTAAAGGTATGACCAAACCCTCCCAAATGCTCATGGGCTTCGAGGATCTTTACCACCTTTCCTGCTTTAGCCATTAGGGCACCAAACACCAGTGCCGATAGGCCACTACCAACAATCAAGTAATCGGGCAAACGATTGGTTTGCATGGCTCTAATCTCGGTTATGAATGGCCACTATGAGGGGTGCGCCATGGCTCTAAATTAATGAGTCTCTCTATTCACCATACCGCTTTGGACTAGGGATGTTCTGCCAAGAAAGCTAAACGTTACGGAACTTATGGCGGCGTGTAACTCCACTTTTCCTGTGGTATGACGACATTTTTCCCCTGGGTGCGGAATATAGTGCTAGCCAGATAGCTGCTGAGAAAGTAGGAGGATTTTCTCCCAGGGTTGACCCACAGCGCAGCGGCGATCAGTCGCTTAGGACACGGGAAGCTGA
>JAIXUR010000514.1 GCA_027483425.1 Cyanobacteriota bacterium
AAATTCTGATGTTCGCGGACAATAAAGGCCGCTTGCCGCCCAGCGATGCCCAGGAGAAACGCCAGGGTACACATGTTGCGGTCAGCGATCCAGAGTTGACCGGCTTGGACCGTGGCGATGACCTGCGGGAACAGTCGCCGCTCCTGGGCATGACCGTCCTGACAGGGAAAAATATCCACCGCCAACCGCGAGGCCGGGTCGAGCACCACTAAGGATTTACCCGGTAACGGGGCGGCGGACACCGTCTGTAGCACTTTTAATCGATGCTCCGTTGCCGCTAAGGCATTGCCATCCAACAATTGGGTCTCGTATCCGGCTAACAACGGCGGGGAACTGCCCCCCATCTGCTGAATCAACTGCCCTAACTCGGCGGCGGTTTCCCGCAGCAGGGCCGCACTCACTTGGGGCTCAACGCCGTTGAGTTTTTGGTAGACCGCGCTGCGATTCACAGTCATCTCCGCAGCTTTGGCCTTGTACGCCGCATTCACTGAGGGCTGGATACCGCAAACCACCAAGCTCATCAGGTTGACCAGCGTGGAAAACAACAGTTCACGGGTGTATTGCACCTTCGCGTGCGTTTCGAAAATCTCATCGAGCCGTTCAGGGCGAAAGATGCGTTCCATCAAGGCGCGCATCATCACACTGACAGGGCTTTGTTCGACAAAGGCGGTAAACACTTCTGCTAGCATCGGGTGGCCTCCGGCGATTCACCAGGACACCTCAACCCTAGCGCCTTTATTTTTCTACCCCACAGATTTAACACCTAGACAAGAATCGCCTTAAGGGCCTAGGCGAGATGCTCTGGTATGGGTGGCACATCGTCGGCATAGCTGTACATTTCAATAGCGCGACCCCAAGGCACCGATAGTGCTGTCGTGCTTGCGGTTCATCGCCCCTGGGTATAAGGGCATTGCATCACGGGGTCTGTAGGCGGGGCTGACCCGGAGTCAGTTCTGGGTCAGCCCTGAGTACAAACGTCTAGTAAATGACCGAGCGTCGCGCGGCACCCGCAACGGAGACGGGGGTCAAGGGCATGCCGACGACGTCAATAAAGACTGATACATCCAGACCGGTCGCAGGCATATCACCATCCAAGATTCGCACCGTGTAGCTGAGGGTGGTGCCCTCTACGACTGGATCCTGGAGAACCACGACCACCTGCCGCAGTACATTCCCCTCCAAAATGGTGACATCGGCATTGGGGGGATCGGAAAGGAAGCTATCGGTACCGGTACTCCAGAACGGCACAAAGGACTCGGTTAGCATGTTGCCGGTGATGCGGTTGGGGCGATCGCTGAAAAATAATGTGATCGGGCTAACGTCAGACAGCGTTAGTTTGTTTGTTGCCCTGTCAAAGCTCATGCTTCTTGAGGTTTGCACGAACAGAAAATCGGCCTGGCCAGTGGCGGTTGGCTCGGTCTGGGCCAGCGCTGATTTCAGCGGAATGAGCGAGGCGGCCAGCGCTGAGGTGGCAATAAAAGTACGTCGTTTAGTCATGGGTCACTTGGGTATAAAGTTTACTTTGATGTCTGCCAGTTATCTATCTTAGATCAAAATCTATGTCTACACCTCTTTGATTCTTTTATGTTCATTTTCCCAAACCAAACCTATACAAAAGTCAAGCCTGACGGTAAATTATAACAATTCCCATCGTGGCGAGATATGTCTGAAAGGGCCCCCTCTTACCAAGGGAGGATCGAGTAAATCTGAAACTGCGAGAGCCTGGGGGAGATCAGATCTTTGCAACCATGAACCTCAGAGGTTGTTTAAAAATGGCCACTCTAGGGGTGATTCATGCCCAGAAGACCATAAGATAAATGGCTTTAGACCATGCGCAGCCCCTTATGGGTATCACCGAAGACCCTCTTTGACTTTTCAGACAACCTCTTACTCGAGGGAGCACGGCTATAGATACCCTCTGATCACCACTACAGAGAAAATGGACTTGGGAGTTGACTAATTTATGGTGAACCAGTACAAAAACAAATTTCTAAATCAATGTCTTAATCCCTATGTCATGCTTACCTTATCGGTGGTTGCCGTTGCCGCCTCTATTGTCGGCCATAGATCAGGTACAGAAGTCTTCGCCCTGGTTTTATTGCATGTCGTCATGATTTTAGTGTCGGTAAGAATAGCTCGCACCGATCATCGTCTTTTTTCGACCCGTTTTTTTTATTCCCTCCTGGCTTTGGTTGTGGTCTCGTTGCTTTGTGATGGAATCACCTATTTTTTAAATGAGCATGGAAATTTTAGAACCTTCTTTTTAGTCACGGGTGCAATGATACGATTTTATATTTTTGGCTATGGCTGGATGTCATTGATAAAAACCTTGGCAACCAAGCAGAAGGTAACTGAAAATACGATCATAACGGCCATTGTTGCCTATCTATTTATCGGCATTTTTTATTCATTCGTCTACTTCTCGATCTGGCAACTTGATCCAAATGCCTTGCATATTTCAGTGGCCAGGGACTATGAATTTAGACCTCGAAGTCTGGTCATGTATTTCAGCTTTATGACGTTGACGACGGTTGGGTATGGAGATATCATTCCGGTTAATCAATGGTTGATGGCTGTGGCCATGTTTGAGGCCATGACCGGGGCCATTTATCTGACCGTCGTCGTGGCCAGATTGGTGTCACTGTTCAGTTCGCCAGATTAGCCTAGCAGAGGGCATCTCCCCCTTGCTTGTCATTTCACGCCAGGGCTCGTTTATTTCGCTGGAACCCTAGGGTATGGTGTACTGGAGTGTTTTCTAGGCCATTCATGACCGAGATCCGTTCATATTTCTGTAACGGCCTGACCTATGACGCACTCCACCCTCTCTGAATTTATTTTTGGAGATCTCTCCACTGCCCAGGGCCGCCTCAGGCAAGCCCGAATGGCCAGGGTTGGGGTGTTTCACGACTCCACGCTCACCCCCCTTGATCCCCAAGCCCATGAACCGATTCAGATCACGGTTCGGGTCGGAGCCGACATGGCCGTCAAAACAATGACGCTTTACTACACCACCGATCGCTCGCTTCCCCAGCCTGGGGTTGACGGTGAGCTGCCAATGCAGCGCATTCAGCTGGAATGGGATACCTTGCAATGGTGCTACCTGGAGCAGTGGGCGGCGATCATTCCCGGTCAAGAATCAGGCGTGCTGGTGCGCTATGCGATCGCCGCTACGACCACCACCGATGCCGTGATCGGTTGCCCCTACGTGGATCTGACTGCGCTCAAGCAGCTCAGTGATGCCGAAGATTTTAATTTCGAGGCCCTCGAAAAAAAGTTTCGGGACAACCAGCCCCAGGTGTATGAATTTTATGTCGATCAGCAGACCATTCCAGATTGGCTACGGGATGCGGTCATTTATCAGATTTTTGTCGATCGCTTTGCCCCCACGCCAGGCAAAGATTTCAAATCCCCAGGCGATCGGAGTGGAATTTATGGCGGCACGCTGAATGGAATCATCTCAAAGCTCGACTACTTAGTCGAGCTGGGGGTGAGTTGTTTGTGGTTAACGCCGATTTTTCCCAGTCCTTCCCACCATGGGTATGATCCGACCGATTACGGCACGGTAGAGCCTCGAATGGGAACCATGGAAGATTGGCAAAGGCTGGTTAGGGAAGCCCACCAACGGGGCATTCGCCTGGTTTTAGACTATGTCGTAAACCACTTTTCGAACGAACATCCTGCGTTTCAGGCGGCTTTGCATGATCGGCAACATTCCACCTATGATTGGTTTCGCTTTCGCAACTATCCCGATCAGTACGATTGTTTTTTTGATGTTCCCCACCAGCCTGAACTGAATGCAGATCATCCGGATGTGCGCGATTATTTTATTTCCCACGGGTGCCAGTGGCTAGAGCAAGGGGGAGATGGCTTTCGGCTCGACTATGCCCATGGGGTAAGCCATGCCTTCTGGTCGCGGTTTCGCCAGGCCACGCGCCAGGTTCGAGCCGACAGTGTGACCTTCGGCGAAATCACCCAGCCGCCATCGGTGGTGCGATCCTACGCAGGACGCATGGATGGATGTTTAGATTTCAAACTCCTAGAGTTACTGCGGGGATTCTTTGTGTTTGAAAGCCTGACGGTACGTCAGTTTGATCAGGCGTTAACGCAACATTATGCCTACTTTGGATCGAGCTTGGTGTTGCCCAGCTTCTTAGATAACCACGATATGAATCGATTTTTGTGGGCCGTTGATGGAGACAAACGACGGCTCAAACTAGCCGCGTTATGTCAATTTACCCTGCCGCACCCACCGATTATTTACTACGGCACTGAGGTGGGGCTCAGCCAGTTAGAAACCGTGGGTCGATTAGAAGAATCCCGTTTACCCATGGTTTGGGGAGAGGATCAAGATCACTCCCTCTTGACCTTCTACCAACAGCTGATTGCGCTGCGTCGTCAGCAGCCGGATCAGTGGCGGCAACGGCGGCAGTCCTGGTTGATAGATGATGCCCATCGGGTCTACGGCTATGGGTGTGGTGACTATGCGATCGCCCTCAACAACCAGGACCAGGCCATCACGCTATCGTTACCGGCCCCCTGGCAGCAGGGGCCGCTGGTGCTCACCACAGAGTCCACCACGGTTTGGCAGGCCCAAACGGCTGAACTGAGCCTGGCTCCCTTTTCGGGAGCCATTTGTCGACGCTGGACGTAGGTTGTCCCACCAGATCTCAACCCAAAATCACCATGCTGGCGGGCGGTAAGGAGAGCCAGACATAGCTACGACCATCCGCCGCTGGCTCAACCAGGATAGTTTCGTCTGTCGGGGGCTGTTTGAGCTGGTCATCGGGCCAATCGGCTCGGTACAGAACCCGCAACCTTGAACCAGGGGGATTCAGGTTTTCGTCCACGGTGACCTTGGCCCCCCGCTCTTCCACGCCATTGGTGTTGAGCACCATGACCACCTCGTGGTAGGCCAGAATTCTCGACCAGCCAAACAATTCGCCGGATCCCGGTAGGTGAAACGGGGAGTCGGCGAAGGAGGTTTCACGGGGATAGCACACGCCCATCTTGAGGGTGCGCCCAATGTAGTCCATCTGGTTGCGGAGACGGGCGATCGCCGCAATCCTCAAGTAGGTGGGATGATTTGGGTTGAAGAAGTGACAGCCCGTGGTCTCAAACGCGCCAAAGGGGCCACCAAACATATCCTCACGGATATAGCGGTCTTCCCCAAAGCGACTGGGTTCGATGCTGTAGTCGTGGTAGCCCTCATTGCCGTCAAAGGCTTGCTCGGTGCCGTAGTAAATACAGGGAATACCAGGGGTGAGCAGTTGAATGGCGACCGCATGGGCCGATTGCCAGTGGCGGTGGGGAGTAGAGTTATTAGCGGCAAAGCGCTCCTTGCGAGACTTGCAGGACATGTCGTGGTCATCCAAGATCGAGACATGCATGCGACCTGTTTGGAGATAGCGGCTCAGATCGGAATCGGTGCGGTAGCGGTGGAAAAAATCCATCGGATTCTCGGTGCCACGGGCGGTTCCGGCGATCGCATTGGGGGAATTGTTGATGTCTAGAACCGCCGTGAGGGCTCGGTCAAAGATACTACCGAACAGGGATAGGTAGTTCATGGACATCACGTTATCGGTGATCTCGCCCACTAGGAAAAAGTTATCTTTGCCAATCGACTGAGCGTAGCGGAAGATGGCAAAACTAAACTCAGCACAGATCGCTTTGGGAATATGTTTAGCCGCATCAATGCGGAATCCGTCGCAGTCAACCAGGGCGATCCAGTATTGGTAACACCGGATGATCGCATCCAGAGTGGCTTTGTGGTAGCCATTCAGCTTTTTCAAATCGAAGAAATCACCCCGCCGAAATTCGGCATTGGGATCCATGGGGTCAGGATTACTCCAGTTGACAATCGAGCCGTGGCGGTTGTAGGCCTCGAGGGCCTGCAATTCCTGGGGCCAGCAGCCATCTTCCAGGGTTTGAATCTCAGAAATACATTGCCCTGTACCCGAACGCCAACCCGCGAAACTATAGGGGGGATCGTAGCGGTAGGGCAGCGACTCTTCGATAATGCCCGTCAGGTCCGGGCCGTAGAACCAGTTATTGCCGGTATGGTCGATCACGATATCCAAGACCACCACCATGCCGCGATCGTGGGCATCGTCGATCAGGTCACGCATATCCTGGGCGGTGCCAAAGCGCGGATCGATGTCGAGAAAATTTTGGATGGCATAGCCATGGTAGGTTTCCAGGTCTGCCCGTTGCTTAAAGGTGGGGTTGATCCAAAGGCCGGTAATGCCTAGGCCTTGCAAATAGTCCAGCTTGCTGCGGATGCCCTGGAGGGTGCCGCCGGTGAAGCCCAAGCCCGCTGCCATCCAGGCCCGTTTATCCTGAATGCGGTACTGCTCAGGATGGCGCTCGTCAAACAGGGGGCGCTCCGCCTCCCGGCCATCGCTGAAGCGATCGGGCAAGATTTGATAAAAAATATGGTCTTTCCAAAGTGACGGGCTAGGAAAAACCCGCCCTCGGGGCTCCAGATTTACCTGGGACAAATCCCGCAGGGCAACGTCCTCGATCTTAGTAGTCATGGTTCATCATCCGGCTTCTCCGCCAGCAGGGGTAAGGATTATACAGCGATCGCCCCAACCATGGCCTTCGGTGGCTCTACCCAGGGGGGTGACCATCGGAGCAGATGCGCTATTTCAGATCCTAAGGTTTTCACGTCAAAGGGCTTGGCCACCACACCGGCAATGTTGAGGCGACGGTAGTGGGCCATTTCACGGGGCATCACCCGCGAGGTTAACACCACAATAGGCACCCGCTGCGTGGTCGGGTCGGCCTGAAGTTGCTCAAACAGGTCGATGCCATCGATCCCTTGGAGACTGACCTCTAGCAGAAAGGCATTCCAATCCTCGGATCGGGCGGCGTCAAGGGCACCTAGGGAGCAACAGGTACTTACCTGCCAACCCTCAAAATATTCGAGACAAAGCTGCACAATCTCGCTAACACAGACATCGTCATCAATGACTAAGAGTTTTTTAACCACGCTGATTACCCTCCAGCACCATTAACTATTGCTCGGCGAGTTGGTTTTTGAATATCCAGGCCGACTTGGCTCTAGAGCCATGGCTTTATTATCTAATCAGTTTTCATCCTTAAGTATTCAAACCATACTGGGGCTATCGTTCTTTAAATGTTGCATTAACAATCTTTTAAGCTTTAGCCCCTACCCCGAGGCGCGGTGCGATGGGCAAAGGCTTACAGCCCTTACCCATCGCTCGCAAGGATGGTTTGAGCTCCCCGCCTTTAGCCGGTTAGGGGGCTAGCCCGCCAGTAGTTTGGCCTTCGCCAGTTGAAACTCTGCGTCGCTCAAGGCACCGGCATCTTTGAGCTGGGTGAGTTGTTGCAGCTGGCCCAGGATGTCAGGGCTGGCGGCAGGGGCCGCCGCTACCGCTGGAGGAGCCGGGGTGGCGGCCAGGGTTTGCTGCATCTGCATGACGTCCATCTGGGCTTTGAGCTGATCGATCTCAGCTTGAGATTGCATCGCAGCGGCATTGGCGACCTGCTGCTGCTGGGCCTGGGCCGAGCCCCCCATGGCACCGCTGACGGCGCGGGAGGTAGCGGTGGCGGTGCTGGCAATCACGGCGGTTCTAGCCATGGTGCCTACGACACCGGGGCCTTTGCGTTGGACGGTAACTGTGGGTCCTCTTCCTCGACGGGCCATAATGAACTCCTTTTTGAACTTGGGTGAATGGGTTTTTGTTGTCTAGGCTGAAGTCAGGGCGCACGGGGGTGCGCCCCTAGGGGGCGATGGGTTGCAGTTGTTCTGCGGCGAGGGCCTCGATCACCTGGCGGGGGATGCGTTCATTTAAAATCACCTGGCCATGGGCATTGACAATGGCGTCGCGAAACCGGGTGGCCCAGGTGTTTTCAAACAGCATCAAGGCGGCAGAGGAGTTGTTCTCTAGGGACTGGGCCAGGGTGATGGCATCGCTTTCTGAGAGAAAGCCGTTGACCTCTGGCACTAGCGGATCGAAGGCATCGTAGATATCGTCGTCCTCGATTTCACTGATTTCCACGATGGTGAGATTGCCATCGGCGTCTTTTTTGAGGAAGAGAATATCCAGCACCCGAATGGTGTTGGTCTCAACCAATTCTTTGAGGGCAGGCACAATCTCACCCTTAAATTGATTGCCGGGAAATTTAACCAGCAGCATTTCGACGGGGCCAAGGGACATGGGGGTATCTCCTAAAATTTGCAAAAACAGTTGATTAAGGAGCAACAGCACTTAAGGTCTGAATATTGACCCTTTCGCTAGACACAAAATTAGTCCCGTCCAGGGTGGCGTTTTCAACCATAAAGGTCTCCCCAGATTGAGTGATATCACCAACAAGAGCGGTATTTTCGGTGCAGGTATAGTTGAGCCGCCTACCCTCAAAGGCTAGGGTTGCCCC
>JAIXUR010000523.1 GCA_027483425.1 Cyanobacteriota bacterium
GTGAGGGAGTAGGGGCAGACCTGTGTGTCTGCCCTGTATCGAGGGGGTGGGCGGGTAGGGGCAGACCCTTGTGTCTGCCCTCCATCGAGGGGGTGGGTGGTGTGGGATGATAGAAGGTTCTGGGTTGGAACGGGTTTTAACGGCTGATTTCTAGGGCAAGATTCTATGGCAAAGCTGGTGCAAAGCCCCATTTTAGAGGAAAGCTTTGCGTTGATCGACCACGAGTTTGGGGCTCATAGTTTCACCCCGGCGGAGTACGCGGTGGTGCGGCGGGTCATTCATAGTACCGCTGATTTTGAGTTTAAAGACTTGGTGTGCTTTGGCGAGGGTGCCCTGGCCGCTGCCCTCCAGCACCTCTCCCAGGGGGGACCGATCGTGGTGGATGTCACCATGGTGCGCCAGGGAGTGGTGGGCCTGGTGGAGCGCACGTTCCAGAATCCTCTCCTGACGGCGGTCACCGTGGGCACCCCGCCGGAGGCCGGGCGCACCCGTACCGAGGCGGGGCTGCTGCGATGTCTGGAGGAGTATCCAGAGGCGATGGTGGTGATTGGCAATGCGCCCACGGCACTGCTGGCCCTGTGCGATCGCATCGACCAGGGCTCGGCCCGGCCAGCCCTGGTGATTGGTGCTCCGGTGGGCTTTGTGGCGGTGGAGGCTTCGAAGCAGCGCCTGGCCCAGACCCCGGTGCCACAAATTCGCGTAGAAGGGCGCAAGGGCGGGTCTGCGGTGGCTGCGGCCATGGTCAATGCTCTCCTGGTGCTGGCCTGGGAGCAGCAGCCATGACCCCAGTGCATGTTGTGGGGGTAGGGCTAGATGGGCGTGACGGCCTCACGCCAACCCTCTTGGCCCTGGTTGACCAGGCCGCTGTGCTGGTGGGTAGTCCGCGGCACCTCAGCTATTTCCCCCATGTAGGCGCAGAGACCTGGGCGTTAGAGGATCTCAAGGCCACCCTCGATCGCCTGCGGCGGTGGCTAGAGGCCGACAAACCCGGCTTTGCCGTCGTCCTGGCATCGGGCGACCCGCTGTTTTTTGGCCTGGGGCGACTGCTGTTAGAGCACCTGCCCACCGAGGCCCTGAGCTTTTATCCCCACCTGAGCGCAGTGCAGTTGGCCTTTAGCCGCCTCAAGCTGCCCTGGCAAGGGGCGACGCTGATTAGTGCCCACGGTCGATCAACCGATGAATTGCAGACCGCCCTGCGTCGAGGCGATGACCTGATTGCGGTGCTCACTGACCCCACCCATACCCCCGCCGTCCTGGGGCAGCTGATACTGGCCCTGGAACTGCCCTCCACCTATGGCCTCTGGGTGGGTGAAAACCTGGGCGGCGAGGCCGAAACCATCCACCCTCTCACGCCCGAAAGCGTGGTTGGCAGGTCGTTTGCCCCCCTCAATGTGGTGGTGCTGCAGCGACAGGTAGAGGCCTCCGTTGACCCGGCGAACCTCCCCCTGATTGGGCTGCCCGATCGCGCCTTTGTCACCTTTAGCGATCGCCCCGGCCTGATCACCAAGCGTGACATTCGCATTCAAATTTTGGCCGACCTCGCTCCCCAAGCCCAGCAGGTGGTGTGGGATGTGGGGGCAGGTACCGGGTCGGTGAGCGTTGAGGTCAATCGGCTGTGCCCGACGGCCCAGGTATACGCGATCGAAAAAACCGCTGCGGGTCACAGCCTGATCCAGCAAAACCAGAGCCGTCTGGGCAATGCCAACCTACACCCCATCTATGGGGCGGCACCGGAGGCCCTGGCCCCTCTACCCGATCCTGACCGCATCTTTGTGGGGGGGAGCGGTGGTCAGCTAACCGCCATTCTCGACCTGTGTGCCCGTCGCCTGCGGCCCCAGGGGCGGATTGTGCTGGCGTTGGCCACCCTGGAGCACACGGGTACCGTGCTGGCCTGGGTCGACTCGACGACCACCCGTTCCTCGCCCTGGCAGGTGCAGCTTCGCCAAATTCAGGTGCAGCACGGCATCAGGGTCGGCGCTCTCACCCGCTGGCAGCCTCTTACCCCGATCACCCTCATTACCCTCAGCCCACCCTAGCCAAACACCCACACCCCGGCCCCGGTGAGCAGCAGCAGGCCCAACGGCAGTAGCCCCGTGAGGGGTTGGTCGACGAGCCCCACGAGCCAGACCGGGCCGCCCTGCCCTGGCCCCAGCAGGGCTAGGGCATCGATGGCCGCGATCGCAAACACCCACCCGGCATGGAGCCCCCAGGCCAGACCCAGGCTGCCGCCCCCGGCCCAACGAGCCAGCAGCAGCACGGCCCCCATGATCGTCAACCCTGGCAGTTGGGGGGCTCCGGCAGGGCCATCCCAGACCAAATGGGAAACCGCAAAAATGAGGCTGACCGCGATCGCCATGGCCCCGATCGGCAGCGCCTGCCCCAGGCCATTCACCAGCACCCCTCGAAACACCAGCTCCTCGATCCAGCCCACAAAGAGTGCCAGGGGCAGCACGGCTAACAGCACGACCCCTGGCGCAGGGTTGGGAGCATCCTGCCGAGGGATTTCAGCATCGTCAGGGTTAGGGGCAGATCTCGAGGGGGGAGCCTGGGGCGATTGCCCACCGGGGGCTTGCCATTTTCGCCAGCCCAGCCCGACCTGCAGGAGCGTTAGGAGCACAACCCCACCCAGGGCGATCGCAAACCCTGCGATCGCGATTGCAAAAAAGGGGCGATCCCAGGCAATGCCGTAGTCTGACCAACGACTGGCGGTTAAGCGACGATGCACCTCTACCGCTGCTGGAGCCACCAGGTATAGCGGCAGCAGTAACGGTAGCTTATGCTGTGGAGCCACCGGATAGGTCAGCGGAATTTGACCAACTCTGGCCACTAGTAACCCCACGGGTATGCCCAGGGCCATCCAAATCAAAAAAAAACCATTAGATGGGCGATCGCTGACATATTCGCTGACCTATCTATCGACAAAGTTGGTCTGGGAGCGCGGCCCTATTCTTCATCGGTGTCGGTGCCCAACTGCTTTAGGTGAATGTGCTTATAGCCAAGCTTAATTTCAAATTCATCGCCTGCCTTAAGGCCCATTCCTTCGGTGTAGGTAGCACCAATAACAATCTGACCATTCTTATGAACGCTAACCCGGTAGGTAGGTTCGCGACCCCGACCATCCTTATTGCTTTCAGGGTCAAGGTTAATACCTTTGGCCTCCAGCAAGGCGTCGTAAAAGCTCGAGAGATTGACCCGTGGCTGGTTGTCTTTGGTCAGCGTATAGTAGCCGCACTCTTTGGCGGTTTCACGCTTGGTCAGATTAGAAAGCTCTTTAACCTTTTGCAGCAGTGCTTTGCCGACCAGGGGAGTTGGTTTTTCTGCCATTGGGAGGGTATCCTTGGGGTAAAAAATGAGGTAAGGCTAAATACTGTAAAGCCTGTAGAACAGGTAGAGTAATCCTGCAAAACTAAAACTTAAGGACAGCAACTATAGTTGACTGTAGCGATCCTACGTGAATCATGAAAATTCCTAGGACAGACGTTCCGCCTGTACGGGCAAACTGCCCACCTCACCTTCAATAATCAACTTGGATGGCTATAGCACAAGAATAATAGCAAAAAAAACGACCCATTTGCACAATTAATTATCGCGATGGTCAGCCACAGGATCACCTCAGAAAATAAGTAATTATGATGCCCATGGATTGCTTTTCCTGGAGGTTGTTTGAACAGGGCATCCTTGACCCTGATTAGCTACTAGAGCACCGGTACAGTATGGCTAAAAACCCGGTTTCTTCGTCGCTGCGCTAACGGCATGACTTACCGTCTGGTCGAGAAACCCGGTTTCTGTACCGACGTTCTAGCTCGATCAGCTACAGAGCGGCGGTAAATCCCCTGGGATTCGACCTGCCCTTACTTGCTCGCGCGGTAAGTAGCTGGGCGTAATTAAACTCAAGATGCTGATGGGGGGTGGAGGGGGTGAAACCCCCTGCCTGGGGGCGCAGCCCCCAAACCCCTTCTGACAATTAATTAGGCTTACCTACTTAAGCGGTGGTACAGAA
>JAIXUR010000139.1 GCA_027483425.1 Cyanobacteriota bacterium
AGTAGCCAGCCAGCTAACAACAGAGCGAGGTGGATGGTTGTAAGCTTTCTTGTCTATCGTTCAAATCTAATCGCCGCTGCTCGCTTTAGCCGTTATGTGTTTTCAACAGACTGGTTGTCAGCCAAAGCGGCCGCTTTGGCTAAATATATTGTGCTATTCCTATAGAAGATATATGCACATCAATTCACAGGAGAAAATCGAAGATGAATGACAATAGGACAATCACCAGTGGCCAATGCCCAGTCATGCATGGCGGTGTTACAACGACCAGCATGGCAAACATGGAATGGTGGCCTAAGGCGCTCAATTTCGATATTTTGCATCAGCACGATAGTAAGGTTAATCCGATGGGAGCAGACTTCAACTATCGAGAAAAAGTTAAGAAACTTGATGTAGCCGCGCTCAAACAAGATTTGCACGCCCTGATGACGGACAGCCAAGAATGGTGGCCAGCGGACTGGGGGCACTATGGTGGGCTGATGATCCGCCTGACCTGGCACGCGGCGGGTAGCTATCGGATAGCGGATGGTCGTGGCGGAGCGGGGACTGGCAATCAGCGGTTTGCCCCCCTCAACTCCTGGCCAGACAACACAAACCTAGACAAGGCGCGCCGTCTGCTCTGGTCTATCAAGAAAAAATATGGCAACCAGCTCAGTTGGGCGGATCTAATCGCCTACGCCGGTACGATTGCCTATGAATCGATGGGACTAAAGACCTTCGGCTTTGCCTTTGGCAGAGAAGATATCTGGCATCCCGAAAAAGACATCTACTGGGGTTCCGAGCAGGAATGGCTGGCCCCCAGCAACAATCCCCACAGTCGCTATTCTGGTGAGCGGGAGCTGGAAAATCCCCTAGCGGCCGTAATGATGGGGCTGATTTACGTCAATCCCGAAGGCGTGGACGGCAATCCCGATCCCCTCAAGACGGCCCATGATGTGCGGGTGACCTTTGCCCGCATGGCCATGAACGACGAGGAAACCGTTGCCCTTACGGCTGGTGGTCACACGGTGGGCAAATGCCACGGCAATGGCGATGCTGCGTTACTGGGTGCAGAACCGGAATCCGCCGAACTCGAAGAACAGGGCTTGGGTTGGAACAACAAGACCCATCGCGGCATTGGTCGCGACACCGTAACCAGCGGCATTGAAGGCGCATGGACGACACATCCCACGCAATGGGACAACGGCTATTTCCACATGCTGCTCAATTATGACTGGGAATTGAAGAAGAGTCCGGCTGGTGCGTGGCAATGGGAACCCATCAACCCCAAGGAAGAAGACAAACCCCTTGATGTCGAAGACCCCACGATCCGCCGCAACTTGGTCATGACCGATGCCGACATGGCTATGAAGATGGATCCCGAATATCGCCAGATATCCGAGCGGTTCTACCATGACCCTGGCTACTTCGCGGATGTTTTTGCGCGGGCGTGGTTCAAACTGACCCACCGAGATATGGGGCCAAAGACTCGTTACATAGGTCCCGATGTGCCTCAAGAAGACCTCATCTGGCAGGATCCGATTCCTGCTGGAAACACCAACTATGATGTACAGGCTGTGAAGGACAGGATTGCCGCTAGCGATTTGAGCATCAGCGAAATGGTGTGTACTGCCTGGGACAGCGCCAGAACGTTCCGAGGCTCGGACAAGCGGGGCGGAGCAAACGGGGCACGTATCCGCCTCGCTCCGCAGAAAGATTGGGAAGGCAACGAGCCTGCTCGTCTGGCCAAGGTGCTGGCTATCCTAGCAGGCATCTCGGCGGATACCAGTGCTAGCGTTGCGGATGTCATCGTGCTGGCGGGTAATGTTGGGGTCGAGCAGGCGGCCAAGGCGGCTGGTTTTGATATTACCGTTCCATTCTTCCCCGGTCGGGGCGACACCACAAACGAGATGACCGATGTCGAATCGTTTGAACCGCTTGAACCCATCCACGATGGCTACCGTAACTGGCTCAAGCAGGACTATGCCGCCAAACCTGAAGAGCTGATGCTCGATCGCACCCAACTGATGGGGTTGACTGCCCCTGAAATGACGGTGCTGGTGGGTGGTATGCGCGTCTTGAATACCAATTATGGTGGCACCAAGCATGGTGTGTTCACCGATCGCGAAGGCAGCTTAACGAACGACTTCTTTGTGAATCTGACGGACATGAACTACCGGTGGAAGCCAGTCGGTAAGAACCTATATGAAATCCGCGATCGCAAGACCGATCTGGTCAAATGGACGGCGACACGGGTAGATCTCGTCTTCGGCTCCAACTCAATCCTGCGGGCCTATGCCGAAGTCTATGCCCAGGATGATAACCAAGAAAAGTTCGTGCAGGACTTCGTGGCAGCTTGGACAAAGGTGATGAATGCCGATCGCTTTGATCTGGCCTGACCCTTAATAGGCATCCCCGCGAGATATCCCCGCGCTATTCATCATCGCAGCGCGGGGATATCTCTGGAGCTGTGCCCAGCCCGGCGCTAACTACATCCGGGGGTTAAAGCACCTAGCCATGTAGGCGATCGCCCTACGAGGTATCCGTAACGCAGGGAGGGTCACAGCAATGCTGTGACCCTCCCTGCGTTACGGATATCTTGTAGGTAGTTGGCGCCGGGCTGGGCACAGCTTCAGAGATATCCCCGCGCTGCGAT
>JAIXUR010000636.1 GCA_027483425.1 Cyanobacteriota bacterium
CACCCCACCCTTCGGGCACCCCTCCGAGGAGGGGAGAGCGCTAATCAAATGCTTACCCAACGGCAATCTCCACTTTTGGATAAGCCAAATCCTTCACGTAGGCAGCCGTTTTTTCGACGCCTTGAAAATCGAAGGATCGCGATGGAGGTTTCTGCTGCAAGCAATCCACCACCCGCCGGGCAAACTGTGCGGGTTGCAGATCCTCGGGACGCATGACCCGCACAATACCCAACTCCTCTAGGCGCTCGGCCCGCAGGGTTTGCTCCTGATCGTCGTTGCCGGTGAAGGGCAGCACCATGGCCCGCACGCCGCTGGTGAGCACATTCATGGTGGTGTTGTAGCCCGCCATGCTGATGGAGAGATCGGCCTGGTGCATGTGCGCCAGCAGATTCGGGGTGTAATGTTGAAGCGTTACATTGGGGCGCTGAGCGGCTTTGGCCTTGAGCTCCGCAAACACTTCCGGAGGGCAAAACGGCCCGGTAAACACCAGAATTTGGTGGGGAAGGTGCTCGAGGTATCGGGCGGCTTCTACGACGCAAAACAGCAGTTCGTGGCCAAAGCGGCCGCCGCCGACGCTGGTCAAAATTAGAGGGCGATGGTCTCCGACTGGCCTTTGGCCATCGCTATCAACCCAGGGCAAGTCTGCCTCGGCATCTGTGGATTCTTGCACCACATAGCCGGTGTAGAACACGGGACACCGTAGGTCTTTCACCCGCGAAAAGCTCAGGTCTAACGGTTGAAAGGCTGGGTCGCCGTGGATCAGCAGCAGATCAAAATACTGGTTCATCAGGCGGCAGATTTTCTCTTCATGGCGGGTCTGATCCTGCTTGGTAACTACGATATCTCGCAGACTACAAACAATCTTTGCACCGCTGGCTTTAGCCTTTTCTATACAGGGAATCAACTCCGTCGAAAACCGCCGCCGCCCAAAGGGAAACAGCTCAATCACCAGCACATCGGGCTCAAAGCTATCGACCAATTCCAGCAGCATTGAGGTGCGCAGGTTGAAGACAGTCTCTAAGTCCTGGTCGGGGTCAATCGCCCGCAGTTCTTGAAATTCGGTGTCGGTGGCGATCGCCGGTAAATTCACCACCTGCACCCCCGCCGGAATCGGAAAGTCTTCCACCACCCGGCCCCCGTTGACAAAGCAAACCTCAAAGTCCGCCAGCAGTCCACGCACAATTTCCATGCTGCGAATCAGGTGACCAATGCCCAAAATGTGCTGGCAATAAAACAGTAGCGTTGGCTTTTTCATCAGACGGTGACCTCGAGTTTAGGGAACGAACGGGGGCAAATGGGGAAATCAAAACAGCGGGGGTCGGGCCGCAGGAGCTCCAGCAATAGGTTGGTAATGCAGGGCAGAGCGTCCATGTCGAGCTGGGTCGATGGCGGTTGGGCTTTGGCGGCAAGCTGAGACTGTAGCGCCTGCATTAACCCCTCGGGCGTCAGATGGTTGGGTTGAATCGCCTGAAACAGCCCCATCTCTGCCATGCGTTCCGCCCGTATCCACTGCTCTTGCACCGGCTCAGTGCGAGGCACCACGATCGCCCGCTTGCCCAAGGAGAGAATTTCGCACACGGTGTTATAGCCCCCCATCGACACCACCGCATCGGCGGCCACCATGTAGCTGGCCAGGTCGTCGGTGTAGTCGAGCCAGTGGGTTTGGCGGAGCGCGGCGATCCGCGCCAGCAGACCAGGGCGTTGGCCAGTGGGCATCTCTGGGCCGCCAATAATCAAGCTAGTCAGGTTTCGATCGGGGGGTAGCAGATCCAGCGTTTCCAGGTAGGTGGTCAGCAGGCGATAGCCGTCGCCGCCGCCGCCGGGGGTGACCAGCACCAGCGGATCCGTGGCGTTCAACCCCATCGCCTGGCGCACCTCTAGGGCGCTGCGCTGACCGCAGCCCCGCCGCACATAGCCGGTGAACCGGGTCTTGGCCCGTAGCTTAGGCGGAAACTGGTAGGCCGTCGGCGCATCGAAAATGTCGGGGCTACCAACAATCCACACCTGGTCATAGTGGGTTTCGGCGGTGGCATAGTAGTTGTGCTGTTGCCACTGGGCTACGGTAACCTCCGGGCTGTCGAGGATATCGCGCAGCAACAACACTCGACGAGTCTGAGGACGATAGCGCTGGAGGTCGTCGAGGGTGGCCTGGAGTTCGCCTTTCAGACCATCGGGCTTTTTATCCACCAGCACCGCATCGGGCTGAAAGTGAGCGGCTACGGTGCGGATCAGCTGCGATCGCAGCTGCACCGTCTCATCTACCTCAGTCTTCAAAAATCGCACGCCGAGGTTGCCCGCTTCATCGCGCCCCAGGCAGGGCAGCTTGACGTAGTCGAGCCCAGCGGGCAGTCGCAGCTGATGCAGAGCAGGGGACCCGGAAATCACCAAAATAGACAGATCGGGTAGCGCCTTGAGCAGGTACTCGCAGATCGCCACCATACGACGGATGTTTCCCAGCCCGAAGGCATCGTGGGAGTAGACGAGGAGTTTCATGGGGTATGGAGGGAGTGGAGGAGTGGGGGAGTGAATGGATAGGAGGATCAGGGAGTGGATGATTAGTCGAGACGGTTCTGTCCGTCCATCAGTGGGGGAGTGGCCGGGGTAGGGTCTAGGGTGGCGTAGGTCAGGGCTCCGACCGCCGCCGACTGCATGATCGACTTTAGGCCCGGTTCGTAGATGGGGGACTGGCCCGATTACAGCTGCTCGACCTTAGCAGCGTTGTTATCAACGCAGATCACGCTATGGCCCCTATGGGCCAGGCATGCACCGGTTACCAGACCCACATAGCCTGTGCCGATAACACATACACGCATAATGAGGTTCTCCAGATAAAGAGTGAAGTCAATGGCGTGCGTCCCATTGACTTCACTTTCTCTGGGTTTTGTAAGGTCGGCATGAAGCGTTTATGAGACCCACTTAATGAGGAATCATGAGCTGACCATGAGAAAATCTTAACTGACCCAAACGTTCCGGATAGTCCTGGGCCAGTTGCGTAAATTGTCCACAGCGTGATCTTCTCTACGGATAATAAGGTAAGCCATAATTGAAACAGGTCTATCCCCAGTGGGGGCATCTTGCCTGGCAGTTTTGACCCTCTGTTGTGTCGTTACCGGCCTCGTCATAGCCCCGAGACCATCCAGAACTCGTCCACCGCTCTGCAAACCGGCACAGCTAGGGCAATACTATAATTATTTATCGCTATAAAATTTTCCCATCTGTTTTTGACCAGCCAGTTAGGCCGCAACGCCATAGTTTTCTGAGAGTGCTACAGATTTGAAAAGTTCTCCTTCTCTCCCCGCGTTGCCTCTATCGCTACCGCTCAAAGGCACCTGGCAAGGCCTGATGGGCGAAACGCGCACCCGCATTTTGCTGCTCTATGTCTTAACCATGCTGGCCGCCGTGGGCTTAGCCGTGCCGATCTTTCATGCGCTGTTGTTGCATGAGGTCGATCGGCGCGTACAGGATGACCTGCATGACGAGCTGGAGCGCTTTCAGGCCAAGTATCAAGCCTGGGGTGCCGTCACCTCTGACAATCATGGAGCGCTAAAGGAATTTGTTCAAGACTTTCTCAAAAACAACACCCCCGAAGACGACAACCATCACATTGTTATTCTCAATGGTGAACTCTTTCTGTCGAATCCGACGGTGCTGCCCGAGATCCTTGGCCCCAACTCTCAGCTGGTGCAGAAATGGACAACCCTGGAAAACGCCACCGATGGCCAGTTAAATACCGCTGACCCCAACGTGGGCAGCGTGCTGTACAGCTCCCACCTGCTAGAGTCCAACGGTAGGCCCCAGGGGGTCTTTGTCGTCGCTCACCTCACGGCCGGGGAGCGCGTCGAAGCCTACTCTAGCGTTCACATCTTCACTAAAGTAGCCATTGGCGTAGTCGTTGTTTCATTTCTATTGGCCTGGCTGGTCAGTCAGCAGTTGCTCAAGCCGGTGCAAAACCTAGCTCTCACCGCCCGCAGCATTAGCGAAGCCGACCTATCGCGCCGCCTGGAGGTGCAGGGCACGGGCGAACTGGCCGAGCTCAGCCACACCTTCAACGCCATGATGAACCGGGTACAGAGCGCCTTTGAGAGCCAGCGCAACTTCATTAACGACGCTGGTCACGAGCTGTTCACTCCCCTCACCATCATCCAGGGCCACCTGGAGGTCATGGGCGACGATCCCGACGAGCGAGCCGCCACCCTGGCGCTGGTGATGGATGAAATCGATCGCATGAGCCGCTTTGCCAACGACCTACTGCTGCTGGCCCAGGCTGAGCAGCCCAATTTTTTGCAGCTCGAAACCATTAACGTGGCCGACTTCACCCAAGAAGTATTCGCCAAGGTCTCAGTGCTGGCCGATCGCCAGTGGCATCTGGGCAGCCTGGGCCGGGGGGTGATGGTCGGCGATCGTCAGCGCCTCACCGGTGCCCTGCTCAACCTGGCCCGCAATGCTGCCCAGCACACCCAACCCGCCGACACCATCGAACTGGGGTCAACCACCCTCGGGATCCAGGTCAGGTTTTGGGTGCGCGACACTGGCGAGGGCATCGCCCCCGCCGACCAGACCCGCATTTTTGACCGCTTTGCCCGCGCCGCCAACACCTACCGCAAGTCAGAGGGGGCCGGTCTCGGTCTGGCCATTGTCAAAACCGTGGCCGAAAGCCACCAGGGCACCATTGAGTTGGTGAGTCAGCCAGGGACAGGCTCTACCTTTACCCTGGTGCTCCCCCTAGACATTCCCCGACAGGAGACCCGATGACCCACATTCTCATCGTCGAAGACGAATCCCGCATTACCGACTTCTTGGCCAAGGGGTTGCAGGCCAGCGGATTTACGACCACCCCGGCCAGCAATAGTGATGATGCCAGTGCGATCGCCCTCGACGGCAACATTGACCTGATGCTGCTGGATCTGGGCCTGCCAGGACAAAACGGCCTCGACCTGCTTAAAGAGCTACGCGGCCAGGGCTTTCAGGCTCCGGTGATCATTCTCACTGCCCGCAGCGGCATCGACGACAAGGTGGCTGGCTTTGAGCTGGGGGCCGACGACTACCTGACCAAACCCTTTCGCTTTGAAGAACTGTTGGTCCGCATTCGCGCCCGCCTGCGCACCAGTGCGATCGCTAGCGAACCCAATGCTTCTATTCTGTCCTTTGGCGGCATCACCCTCGACCTGCGCACCCGGCGAGTCTCCGCTGGGGGAAAACCCATTGACCTCTCGGCCCGCGAGCTGACCCTGCTGGAAACCTTTATGCGTCACCCCGAGCAGGTGCTCAGCCGTCAGCACCTCTTAGATCGGGTCTGGGGCTACGACTACGAGCCCGGCTCGAACGTCGTGGATGTGTACGTGGGCTACCTACGCAAAAAATTGGGTAGCGGCCTCATTGAGACGGTGCGGGGCATGGGCTACCGCCTCGTGCCTCCAGGCCAGGTCTAATCCTAAGGCAATTTCTCGAAAAGAGTTTCCCCAATGGTGGGCATTGCCCTACAGCGGCTACAGTCGCTGGGGGGTGGTATACGGTGCAAGGTTAATGGTTTACGTTACAAACCGTTAACCGTTAACCGCTACTGGTAACCGGTGCAACAGCACGTGCCTCCAGGAATCTCCTATAGCCTTTTACCATGCTTCACGGACTATAGCGCCCGCCCGACCACCGCTCAAATTTTTGAGATGTTCGCATGACTATGTAATTACTGTACTCG
>JAIXUR010000628.1 GCA_027483425.1 Cyanobacteriota bacterium
CCAGTCGTTGTCAGGAAAGCGATGCTCGACCTCTTCGCTTAGGACGCCGTGGCTGGGAAACTGCTCACGAATGGCGGCGCGCAGGGTGTCGTCGGCCCAGCGATCGCACCGGGTCACCAAGCTACCATCGGCCTTCACATCCGCCTGCACCTGGCCAAAGTCTGCCAATAGTTTCTGCCCCACCTGGGCGGTGGTGGCCTCGGCAAAGGTTAAGACCGTAGGCCAAAAATCAGGCTGGGCCATGGTTAATCCATATCGCTCTCAAGGGCAGCGGTAATAGCGGCCTTAGCATTGGCCTGAAACTCTTGAATATTGACCTGCCTGAGTAGCCCAATCGCCACCATCATGCCGATCGCTTGCAGGGTAAACACCAGACCGTAGGCCAAGAACGCCTGGGACTGCTCCACCTCAGCCACTCCGCTGACCGTCCTGACCAGGGCACGACCCAGGTCGAGTACGCCGCCGCCCAGGACGGTGGCGCTACCCCGAGCGATCGCCTGGGCCAACCCCCAAGCCCCAATGAAGGTGCCCGCCGTTTCGGCCACGGTCAAATCCAGCATCAGCACGATCGCGCCCAGGGTCAAAATGCCAGAGGCCGTGCCAAACAAAAACACCGCCGTCAATAACACCGCTGGATTGCCCGTCAGCCCAGACAGGGTAATGCCCAGCAGGCAAAGGGCGGCCCAGCTACAGCCCACCACCACTGTGCGCTGCTTGCCAATGCGGGGCACCACCCACCAGCCGGTGGTGAGCAGGCCCAGCAGCGTGCCCATGCCAAAGGCCGCATTGAGCTGGGTCGTTTCGGCAATGGTCATACCAAAGACCTCGCCACCGTAGGGTTCCAGCACGGCATCTTGCATAAACAAGCTCAGGCTCAGCACCAGCAAAAAGGTAAAAAACAACCCCGTCTGGCGGCTGGCCGTCAGAATTTTAAGGGCCTTGCCAAAGCTCATCGTCTCGTCGCCATCGCGCCGGGATGACCGCTGGGCCAGCCGAGAATACTTACGCTCGATGCCAGCGGTGCTCACCACCGCCAGCCCACACACGACGGCGGGGGCAATTATAAAGAGTCGATTGACCGCGCTGCGCACCTGCTCAAAGGGAGCATTCAGCTCCAGGGGCTTGAGGACAATCGAGGTAATGATCACCCCAGTGATGATGCCCACCATCAGCATGGCCCAGCCAATGCCCACCAGGCGCGATCGGCTGTCTTCGTCGGACACATCTACGAGTAAGGCGGTAAAGGGGGTCGAGGTGGCGCTCAACGCTAGACCGTAGATGGCAAACAGCAGCCCGAGCAACCCCACCCATGGGTAGACCGCAGGCCCCCACCCGCCGTCGGCAATGCGGAGGCCCAGTTGCCACACCACCTGGAGGGCCACAAAAGAAGTCACCGACACCGACACGATCCCGATCCAGATGTAGCCACTGCGGTGATAGCCCAAAATCGGCCTTGAGTCAGACCGTTGGCCAAACCAAACTCGGGCTGGAGCCATAAACTGGTGAACCGCAATGGTGCCTGCCGCGACCAGGGCCGGTACCCGCAGTTCCTCAATCATGATCCGGTTGAGCACGCCCAGGGTGAGCAGCGACATAATGCCCAGGCCCATGTTAAACACCCCCAGACGTAGCATGGTGATCAAGGTCAGGGTGGGCTGAGGCGGGGCTGCGCCCATCGCAGCCCCAGGCGAAACATCGGGACTCGTCATAACGTATTCACATTCACCGGGCGATAGTACTACCTTAGACCTTAATCGGTAGGGCGCAAACCTAGAACGCCGATACAGAAACCCGGTTTCTCGGCCAGAATGCAAGTCATGCCGTTAGAGCAACGACGCAGAAACCGGGTTTTTAGCCATCCTGTACTGCTGATCTAGCACAGTTATTTGCATGTTTTGCAACGTAGGTTGGGTGAAGCGCTAGCGAAACCCAACATCTGAGCATTTTGGACGTTGCAAAACTAATTGCCCACGACACTAGGTAGCCATGGATGTTCCGCCCAAAAAAGAACCCAGGCTAGGCCTGGGTCGTCGGGGAAAAACTAACGGGTGGGATAGGCATGCTGCCTGTCTCCCTAAACCATAAACCCTCGCCTGCGGCCAATTTAGCCAAAACGTCCCGAAACGTAGTCGCGGGTAAACTGCTCGCGAGGGTTGTTAAAGATGGTCTCGGTATTGTCATACTCCACCAGATAGCCCACTTTGCCGCCCTTAGGGGTGGGCTCAGCGTTGTAGAACGCCGTGCGGTCAGACACCCGAGAGGCCTGCTGCATGTTGTGGGTCACAATGATGATGGTGTAGTCTTCCTTCAGCTGCTTCATGGTTTCCTCGACCTTAATGGTCGAGATCGGGTCAAGGGCTGAACAGGGTTCATCCATCAAAATGATGTCGGGCTGAATGGCGATGGTGCGGGCGATGCAGAGACGCTGCTGTTGTCCCCCCGACAGGGAGAGACCACTTTGCTTGAGCTTGTCCTTAACCTCGTCCCAAACGGCCGCCTTGCGCAGGGAGGCCTCAACCAGCTCATCCATGTCCCCTTTGTAGCCGTTGATGCGGGCACCCCAGGCAATATTTTCGTAAATCGACTTGGGAAAGGGGTTGGGCTTTTGAAACACCATGCCGATTTTGCGCCGTAGCTCCACGGCATCGACGTTCTTCGCATAGATATTGTTGCCGTGGAAGGTGATGGTGCCCTCTACCCGGCAGGACGAAATCAAGTCGTTCATACGGTTGAAGCAGCGCAGAACGGTGCTCTTGCCGCAGCCAGACGGGCCAATGAACGCGACAATCTCATTCCGGGGGATGTTTAGATCAACGCTGCGTACGGCTAGGTTAGAACCATAGTAGACATTGAGATTTTCAGTTTTCAGGGCTACATCCGCGGAAGTCGGGGCATAGGTGTTAGACATTTTGGCACCAAGGTCGCGCTACAGGCTAAGCAACAGATCACTCCATAATATTGCAGCTTAGGGCACCTTTTAGGGTTAAGGGCAGGCTAAGGTGTTAGCCTTAGGGCCGCCTAGGCTGGGGGCCCTTGGCAGTTCCGACCAAGTTCCAATAGTGGAATGGCTGTCGCCAAGGGCTGCTCTCTGTCGAACCAAGGGCTGGGGTTGATAGAGCCGTTAGATCCCATAGCTATTTCCCTGGGCCTACGGTTTAGCTGGGAGGGTGTCGATCGGGGGCATGGTTCCCTGTGGCGCTCTGCTCAATCAGCCGCAGGGCCAACAAAATTTCGGCAAGCATGCGTTGCCAGGCATAGTACCACCCTCGCCAGCCGTCGAGCAGACCGCCCTTGAGGATCAGGCAGTACAGGAAGACCACGGGCGGGGCCAGGATCTTGGTTTTGCGAAGTTTGTCG
>JAIXUR010000571.1 GCA_027483425.1 Cyanobacteriota bacterium
CACCGCTGGCGGGGCCGGGGCGATCGGGGCTGGGGCGACGGGCTGGGGTAAGGGATCTGGCGCGATCGCAGGTTCCAGGGCCTGAGGAGCAGCAACGTTGTTTTGAGGCGTGGTTTGAGCGACCATCGGGGTGGGCGCATCGACCGCAGGGGCAGGCTCCGCAGCCAATGCCCCAGGCTGGGATGGGGCCCCATCGGTGGGCAGAGCCGGGTCGAGGGGGAGCGTGACCATCTGAATGGGCAGCGGGGCCATCTCGCCCTCGGGCAGCGTCGGGGTTTGAATCGCCAGGGTGCGGATCATGACCAGGGCCAAGCCGTGGGCCGCCACGGACGCTACGGCCGCCACGGGCCACAGCAGTTTAGGGTCGCGGTGGCGAGCAAAGGTGAGCAAGAATGAGGGGTGGGCCATAGCTGGGGGTGCCCCCTACCGGGGTAGGTAAGCTCAGAACGGGTTCAGAACCAGGCAAACAGGGTGACGCAGGGCAGAACTGGCCCCCTGATCCTACCCCTTGCTGGGGGAGAGAGGGGTATATTGGCAGCACAGGCCATTGTCTGAACCGGCTATTGCCCGAACCGGCCATTGTCCGAACCGGCCATTGTCCGAACCGGCCATTGTCTGAACAAACGGGCTTCGCCAACGCTAGGCATTAACCGTTTCCGTGGGGGAGCATGGTGCAGATCGACCACAACTTATCACCCTTACCGGCGACGGCGACCCAACCGCTCATCCGTCCAGCTCGGATTCACGACGTGGATCAACTGACCGATGTCCTGACCGCCAGCTTCTACGCTGATTCGGGTTGGCTCCAGTGGGTGCACCCCTTCATGCGGCTGAGCATCCAGGAAGATTTGAAACAGCGGCTGCGGTCACAGTCGCCCCGCTACGTCTGCTTGGCCGCGGTGCCGACCAGTGCCGAGGGATCTGGCCGCACCCCAGCGATCGCCGGTACCGCCGAAGCCTCCCTGCGCCAACCCTGGCCTTGGCAAGGCGATCGCCACGTCTACGTCTCCAACCTGGCCGTTGAACAGGGGTTTCGGCGACAAGGTGTAGCCTCCGCCCTGCTACAATCCTGCGAGCACATCGCCCAGCGCTGGCAGGTTGATGAGCTACGGCTGCACGTGATGGAAGATAACCGGGCCGCCCAGGCGCTCTATCGCAAAGCTGGGTTTCAAACCCTTCAGGCTGAAGACACCCCCGCCTCCTGGTTTGGCCTACAGGCCCGTCGCCTGCTGCTGCGCAAGCATCTACCGCCCACGGCCCGCCCCAGCTAAATGTGTTACCCGCCTTGCCTAGGCTGATTCCTTTATCAAAACTTCAAATTTCTAGCAGAGAAATTTATCCCTGCTTTAGCGCAGCTAAATACTGCACCACAAGTCGGCTAGTCATTTACCTTAGAATAAGAGCCAAAGAACTAATGGGATCAATGCCCAAAGGTTACTGTAGGCCGTGGCCTATTGAGCTGGTGTCGCTATTATGTGGCGGGGATGATTTCTAATTTTGGGCAACCTATCTCAGGGCCAGGACACGAAGGTTTCCTTCGTTCCCCCAAATATTTTTCAGCATCCCAATCTGCCCATAGCCATGGTGTGACTCCAGTGAGCCGCCCTTCGAATCCATATTTTGAATCGTCTAGCCTGATTCTGTCAGACGACGATGACATTTTGGCTAAAATTCGTGGGAACGATCTATGGGTCGTCAACAGTCGCCGCCGCAACGGGCTGATCATTCACAAAGAGTTTTACACCGAGTTCGCTGGCCCTGGGGCTGCCATCGGCGGCGGTCTCGATAGCGACTGCCGGGCCATCATTCCCCTCGGGAGTCTCTCGCTGATCGCCCCCGACTCCGCCGAAGCCCAGCAAAAGGCCCTCAAAATTCGCTTGCAATGGGTACGACTCACCCAAAACTTTACCGATAAACCCATCCCCCTCGATCGCGCCCAACTGATTCTGGAACAGTTCAAGAGCTACTTCGACCAGAGCATTGTCGACACCGTGCCCGACGAAGCCTTTGCCCTGCTCGTGGGAGTACTGCCCTACACCGTCCGCCGCGCCAGAGCCCTGGTATAGAGGCCATTAGAGCGCATAGCACCCTGCCCTAGGAACCATAGGATGGGCATTGCCCACAGTTAAGCCCACAGACCACCGCCTAAATGCCCTGCATGTGGGCCAGGGTGCGCTGATTTTCCGCCGGGGTGCCGATCGTAATTCTCAAGCCACCGCCGGTGTGGCGCACCAGCGTGCCCTGGGCTCGTAGACGGTAGAACCAGCGTTCGAGTTCTGCCTCGGTGGATTGCCCCGGCGGCACCGGGGGCCGCCCGTAGAGAAAGTTGGCGTCACTGGGCCAGAGGTGCAGGGGGGTGTGCTGGGCGATCGCATCGGCCAGCTCTCGGCGCTGCTGCTGAATTTCGGGCACCACGGCCAGCAACTCCTGGCGATGGGTCAAGGCCAGCTGAGCCGCAGCCTGGGTGAGGCTGGGTAGGTTGTAGGGCAGGCGCACTTTTTCTAAGGCCTGGGTCAGGGCGGGCTGCGCCACGGTGTAGCCCACCCGATAGGCCGCCAGGCGAAAGGCTTTAGAGAACGTTCTCATCACGACCCAGTTGGGCCGGTCGAGCACAGCGGCTAGGGTGGTCTGCTGGCTAAACTCAAAGTAGGCTTCGTCGACGACAACCAACACCTCGGGCGGCAGCTGCTCTAGCCAGGCCAGTTCGGCGGCGGTGAGGGCATTCCCCGTGGGGGAGTTGGGGTGCACCATAAACACGACCCGCACGGGCAAGCCCTGGGGCTGGGCGATCGCGGCCTCTGCCGCCGCCAAATCCACTTCAAAGGTCTTTTCACTGCGCCCCACGGACACCACCGGAATGCCCAGGGTGCGGGCCAAAATGCTATACATCGAAAAGGTGGGTGCGGCTACCAGTACCGCGCCTTCGCCGCCGACACAGGTGGCGATCAGCACCGAACGAATCAGCTCATCGGAGCCATTGCCGACGGAAATATAGTCTGGGCCGATGGGGCTGTCCGCCGGGATCGCTTCGTTGACGTACTGCGCGATCGCCGCTTTCAACGGCCCATGGCCGCCGTCGGGGTAGCGGTTAGCAGCAATGTCGTGGTGCAGTAGCCAGGCCAGCTTTTCCTTATAGGCCTCGGGCAGGTCGTAGGGGCACTCGTTGGTGTCGAGCGGATCGAGACGGACTGGGGCCACGAGGGCCGACGACGGATCAGCCTCAGACTCAACGTGGGGCTGGTAGGCCGCCAGTTGAACCACCGCCGATCGCAAAAAGGGCAGAGACATAGCCATGCAGGTGCGATAACCCCCCCATTATTGCAGAGTGCACCCGGCAACGCCTCCGGGGTAGACCGAGGCAGGTGAACAAAGGCGGATGGGCATTAGCGGTATACTTTTGCCAACCTGGCTCCCCAGCAGGGTTTGATCTGGCGCGTTTCATCGAGCGCGTTTGATCTGGCGCGTTTGATCTGGCAGAGTACACTGTTAGGGGTAACGGGGCTAGTCTCTAGCGGCGGCAAAACATAGCCCAAACGGCAAATCACCATGCTAGACGCACTCATTGTATTTTCATTCATCCTGGCCGGGGCGGGGATTGGGTTTTACAGCATCGATCTGCTGCCAGAGCCCATTTTGCAGCAGGTCACCAATATTGAGGCCCTGGGCGCGGTGATCGCGGTGTTTGGCGGACTGATTGGCACCGGGCTAGGCCTGGTCATGCAGACCAGCTACCGCCGCCTTGAGCGTCAGGTGAAGGAGCTCCCCCCCGACCGAATTTTGACCCGGGCCGTGGGCCTGGTGCTGGGTCTGTTGATTGCGAACCTGATGCTAGCGCCGCTGTTTTTGCTGCCGATTCCCGTAGAGTTTGGCTTTATTAAGCCAATGACAGCGGTGTTGGGCAGCGTGCTATTTGCGGTGTCGGGGATGAACCTGGCCGATACCCACGGGCGATCGCTGCTGCGGCTAATCAGCCCCAACACCCTGGAGTCTACCCTGGTGGCTGAGGGCACCCTTAAGCCCTGCAAGACCAAGGTGCTCGACACCAGCTGCATCATCGATGGCCGCATCGAAGGGCTGATGGACACCGGCTTTTTAGAGGGGCAGCTACTGGTACCCCAGTTTGTGCTGCAAGAGCTGCAGCAGGTGGCCGACGCCTCCAATGATCAAAAGCGCGATCGCGGGCGGCGCGGGCTCGATGTGCTCAACCGCATTCGAGAGGCCTATCCCAACCGACTGCTGATTAATTCCGTTGACTACGACGACACCCCCACGGTGGATGCCAAGCTGGTGAAGCTGGCCCAGGAGCTCAACGCCATGCTGCTCACCAACGACTACAACCTCAACAAAGTGGCCAGCTTTCAAGATGTGGAAGTGCTCAACATCAATGACCTGGCCCAGGCCATTCGCCCCGCCTACCTACCCGGCGACGACATTGACCTGAAGATTCTCAAAGAGGGTAAAGAGTCCTCCCAGGGGGTCGGCTACCTCAACGACGGCACCATGGTGGTGGTCGAAGAAGGGCGCGACTACATCGGTGAACAGATTGGGGTCGTGGTGACCGGCTCCCTGCAAACCTCCGCCGGACGGATGATTTTTGCGCGGCCCAAAACCTCGATGGTCGCCTCTTGATGCGTGCGATGTGATGAAAGTGGAGATGACTAAGCCCCCTTTCCTCAGTATGCCCCCAGGGGGCATACTGAGGAAAGGCTAATTGGGTTAAAAAGGGTGCGATTGGCGACTCAGAAAGCTAGGCAGATCGCACCCCTAATGGGGTGCCAACCAACCTACTGCCCTGCCGCCTTGACGGCGATCGCCACGTCAAGGGCAGTCTGCTTTCGCTTGGGCACTAACCACTTGCCAAACTTGGCGTAGAGAGCCGGAATCACCAGCAACGTTAATGCTGTGGAGGTGAACAGGCCACCGAAAACCACAACTGCTAGCGGTTGCAGAATTTCGTTTCCTGCTCCGCTAGAGAGTACTAGCGGTAATGTCCCTAGGGCTGAGGTCAGAGCGGTCATGAGAATTGGATCAATTCGTTCCAATGAGCCTTTTAGAATTACGTCGTTAGGTCGCATTCCTAGGTCAAACTTGCTGTTGTAATTGTCAATCAACAACAAACCATTGCGGACAGCGACACCAAACAAGGTAATAAAACCAATCAGAGAGGCTACTGAAATTACACCTCCGGTCAGCATAATTGAGATAATGCCACCCACGAGGGCCAGGGGCAGATTGAGCATGATAGCGACGGTAGCGGGCAGCGACTTTACCGAAAAAAACATCAGTACCGCAATAATGATCGCGGCCACAATGCTAAATATCAGCAAGTTATTAGTGGCATTTTGCTCGGCCTCAAACTGACCACCGTACTGGATAAAATACCCGTTGGGTAACTGCACATTTTGTTGAATCTGGGCCTCAATATCGCCCACCACGCTGCCCAGGTCGCGTTCGGCCACGTTGGTAGAGACGACAATCAGCCGCGACACATCTTCCCGGTTCACCACGTTGGCCCCCATACCGTAATCGACTTGGGCCACATCCCCCAGAGAAATCGTCTCGCCAGAGGGGGTAGCAATGGGGATAGTGCGAATCGCATCCAGGTTGTTGCGAGCCGACTCTTGGAGACCTACGGCAATATTGACCAACTGCTGATCCTCCGACACCTGGGAGACCACCCTACCGTTTAGGGCCGTTTCTACCACATCAGAAATCGCCGCCATGCTCAAGCCATAACCCGCAGCTGCGGTGCGATCGTACTTAATCTGCACCTGGCGAATGGGTAACTGCGGTTCTAGCTGGAGGTCAACGACCCCCTCAATCGGTTCAACCAAGTCGCGTACTTGCTCCCCAATGCGGCGCAGTTCTATAAGGTCGGGGCCAAAAATTTTGATGGCGATCGCGCTTCTCACCCCCGACAGCACCTCATCCATGCGGTGGGAGATAAACCCGCCAATATTCGGCGCTACCCCCGGCAGCGCCAGAAACGCTTCCCGCAGCTTTTGCACGCTGGCCTCCCGGTCTTCCAGGGCCAGGTCACTGAGCTCGACATCGACGTGGGCCATATTCACCCCCGCCCCATCGGCATCGCCAGGGGCACGCCCCACGCGTACCTGCACCCAGTCATAGAGGGGGTTGTCTTTGAGCGAGGCAGCCAGCGCCATACCCGCTCGGTTGGTCATATCGATAGAAACACCAGGAAACAACACCATGGAGTTGACCATCGATTTTTCCTGAAACTCTGGCAGGAATACTCGCCCCAACGATGGCACGATCGCACAGGTAGCCACCAGCGCTGCCAGCGCCAATCCCAAAATGATTTGAGGCGCTCGCAGCGATAGGTTCAACAAGGGACGATAGAGCCGTTCTGTTAAACGGGAAGCGAAGGTGTTCTCTTGGGGCAAGGGCCGATTTGCCAGCAGAATGGCACACAGAGCGGGGGTCAAGGTCATTGCCACCACTAGAGAAGCGGCAATAGATAGCAAATAGGCCAACCCCATCGGCGCAAAAATTCGTCCCTCTACTCCGGTTAAGCTAAAAATTGGTGCAAATACAACGATGATAATCACCGTTGAAAAAATTACCGCCAGCCGCACTTCCACAAACGCATCAAAGATGACCTTGAACGGGTGCTTGGGGTTGCTCTGAAGCTGATTGAGTCGGAGACCGCGATAGCAATTCTCCATATAAACAATCGAGTCATCGACAAAAGCGCCCAGAGCAACGACCAATCCCCCCAGCGTCATCGTGTTGATACCTAAGCCAAACGCTTTCAGTAACATCACACCGATTAACAACGAGAGGGGAATTGCCGTCAGGGTAATGATCGCTGTCCGCCAGTTCATTAAGAACAGCAGCATAACCACCGAGACAATGATGATGCCCTCGATCAAAGACCTACCCACGTTGCCAATGGATGTATCGATGAAATTGGCCTGACGGAAGGTGCGAGCCATCTGCACGTCTGCTGGAAAGGTGGGCTGCAAGGAGGCGATCACCGCTTCCACTGCTTGAGTCACAGTCGGGGTATCGACATCGGGCTGCTTGTTGATCATCAGCACCACCGCCGGTTGCCCATTAAAACTGGCATCTCCGCGCTTAAGGGCGGCCCCAGTTTGCACCTCGGCCACGTCTTGCAGCAAAACCGGTTCACCATTCTGGACGGTCACCACAGACTGCTGCAAATCTTCGATCGTCTGCACCTGCCCGATACCGCGCACCAATAGCTCTTGGCCACCGCCGATCAGGAAGCCACCGGGGGCATTGGAGTTTGCGCCTCGGGCCGCATCGGTGACCTGATTGAGGGAGACATTGCGGGCTCTCAGCTGCTCTGGGTCAACCAGCACCTGCTCCTGCCGCTCATCGCCGCCGTATACAGTGATTTGCGAAACCCCTGGCACCGAGAGAATCTGGTTGCTGAGAGTGACCTCCGCTAGGCGGCGCAGATCCATCATTGAGGTCGGCCCCTGCCCATCTAAGGTAAAGGCGTACATCAAAATCGTGCCTAGGGGCGACACTAACGGCGAAATCTCCGGCGGGTGAGCGCCTGCGGGAAGCTGGCTCGTCACCTGCTGGAGCCGTTCGGTCACCGACTGCCGGGCGCGATAGATGTCGGCATTTTGGTCAAACACCACCTGCACCATCGACAGCCCCACCTTTGAGGAAGAGCGCACCGTGATCACCCCCGGCAGACCGTTCACCGCACTTTCGATAGGCACGGTGATTTGGGTTTCCACTTCCTCCGGGGCCAGGCCAGGGGCTTCGGTGTGGATATCGACCTGGGGCGGCGCAAATTCGGGAAACACATCTAGCGGCATTTGGGTGAGGCTAAAAACGCCCCAGATCGTGACCGCAATAGCCGCAGCCACGATAAACCACCGATGGGCAATGGAATTTTTGAGGGTCTGGTCCAGAAGTGAGTTAAACATCTAAGTGATTTCTGAGAAAAAAGATACCGCTCGTCACGCCAGCATCTCCCTGGCAGGGCAGCTCCAATGGGCGCGCGCCCATCGGATGCTAAGACAATGATTCAGAGGAATGGCCGACCTTAGTAGTCACCGCGTTTGCCAGAATAGGTGCCATCGGAAAAGCGACTCTTCTTTTTGCGACCACCGCTTAAAACGGTCATTGCCCCAGTGACTACCGCAGCCGCTGACGTTACACCGACCACAATCCCCCACGGAAACCCCTTAGAGGGGGCAGCAGTTTCGCTAGCTTGGGCCAGATCACCCGCTGGGGCAACCGTTTCACCGGACTGAGCGAGATTACCTGTGGCATCGTGGCTGTGGGGAATACCTTGGGCATCGGCCTGGGCGTGATTCTGAGCGGTAACGGGCATCTCGGGGCTGGTGGCTACATCGGCAGCTTGGGTTTTACGCGATTCGGCATAGAGCGACAGACTGCCCTGAGTCACGAGCCGCTCGCCCACCGATAGTCCATCGGTGACTTCAATCAAGTCGCCCTGGGTTGCGCCCGTGGTCACCGGCACTGGCTCATAAAAATTCTCGTACTGCACAAAGACCAGTTGCCGACCAGCATCATCCACCAGAGACGCAACAGGGATGAGTATGGCGGCGCTGCCATCGGCGGCAGGCTCAATGGGAGTGACCTCAAGACCCATCAGAGAGTCAGTCTCGGCCTTGACCTCGACGCGGTTGACGCCGCCTTCAGCCTGAAATTCATCACCGTGGCCGACGTGGGCCAGGGCAGCAGGAGCACTCAAGGCGAGGCTGAGGGTCAGTAGAACAGAGCTGAGCAATGGAGTCGGTTTCATCATGTCTCCTCACGACAACTGGGATGGGGCGGTCAAATCTTCCACAGGTTGCCACAGAGGGTATGAAATCGAGATGAAATGACAGCAGAGTCTGTAGAATCAGTTTCGTGGTTGATGGCTTTGCTCCCATGCGCGTGCTGCTGGCTGAAGATGAAGAGGATTTAGGCTTGGCCATCAAGCAGGTCTTGATGGGCGAAAAGTACGTGGTGGACTGGGTTACCGACGGTGCCCAAGCCTGGTATTGCCTTGAAAACCAGTGGACCGACTACACTGTGGCCATTGTGGACTGGCTACTGCCAGAACTGTCGGGCCTGGAGTTGTGCCAGCGGCTCAGAACTCACCAAGACCCGCTGCCGGTGCTAATGCTGACGGCCCTGGGCCAGCCCGAAAACCGCATTGCAGGGCTCGATGCCGGAGCGGATGACTATTTAGTCAAACCATTTGTAATGGATGAGTTACTCGCTCGGTTGCGGGCACTTCAGCGGCGATCGCCCCAGCTACGACCCCAAACCCTCACCGTTGGCCCCTTCACCCTAGACGATGCCAATACCACCATCCAGGTTGAGTATCCCGACCAGCTTCCTCAATCGATTCCTCTAACACTGAAAGAATTTCAGGTGTTGGCATATCTCATGCAAAACTGCGATCGCGTCATCCCCGGCAGCAAGATCCGTTCCCAATTGTGGGATTTGGACGAAGAACCTGTGAGCAATGTCGTGGCCGCCCAAATTAGGCTGCTGCGTCGCAAGTTTGCCCGTCACGAGTGTGATTGCCCAATTGAGACCATCCCCGGTCAGGGCTATCGGTTTAAGTCGCCATGATCAATAGCCAGAAGCTATTTCGCCGCAGCCGCATTCGTTTAGCCATTTGGTACGCCATCGCCATGGGCGGGATCTTAGGCCTGTCTGGCTTGGGCATGTATCGAGCGCTGGTTCAATCTAACTGGGTAGCGCTAGAGCGGGAAATTGAGTCAATCGCCGGAACCCTCCACGACAGCCTTGAGCCCATGCTGCCCGCCTCGGGTGACCCGACCGAGGTTTTGCAACAGATTTTCCCTGACCTATGCCTAGTGGGGCAGCCCTGCAACACTAGCCCTACGCTCATTCAGCGCCATACCACTGGGATTAGCGATCGCGACATCTATTACATTCGGCTGTTCGACCACCACGGCACATTGCTGGCCTTCTCCGCTAATCAACCGTTACCGCTCCCTCAGACGTTAGACCCGGCCCTGTGGCAAACATTTCAGAATGACAATGGCACTCGCTACCATCAGTTCACCACCATTCTCCACAGTGCCGATGCCCATCCCCCTGGCGATGATAGTCACGCTCACCCCCCCTGGGGGTATCTACAAATTGGCCGCACCCTGGCCCCCTTTGATGCAGAGGTTAGGCGCATCCAGTGGATTTTGGCGGTGGGGTTACCAGTGGCGCTGGGCCTAGTCGCCGCCTCTGGCTGGTGGCTTTCAGGGCTGGCCATGCAGCCGATTTACCATTCCTACCAACGGCAGCAGCGGTTTACCGCCGATGCGGCCCACGAGCTGCGATCGCCCCTGGCTAGCCTGCTCGCGACCGTAGAGGCTATCCTCCGATTACCCCCAGCTCAGCAGCAGGATATTCCCCCCATGCTTCAGACCGTTGAGCGCCAGGGTCGTCGCCTGAGCCACTTAATTACTGACCTACTGTTGCTGACCAGCCTGGAGCAAAACGCCTCCCCAAAACCGTTTAAGCCCTGCTGCCTAAATGATTTGATCGCTGATTTAACAGAAGAACTCTCGGAACTGGCCGCCGCCTCAGACATTCACTTAGCCTATCACCTGCCCAAAAGTGAGATTTATGTTTTGGGGCACGAGTCTCAACTCTACCGACTCGTCTCTAATTTGATCGCCAACGCCATTCAGTACAGCCCTCCAGGGGGAGCGGTGCTGGTCAGTTTAGGGACTCACGACCGCACCGCTGTGATTACCGTCAAAGATACAGGCATTGGCATTCCCTCGGCTGAACAAGATCAAATCTTTGAACGCTTTTATCGGGTGGATAGCGATCGCTCTCGCAAGACCGGCGGCACTGGTTTAGGGTTAGCGATTGCGAAGGCGATCGCGCATCATCATCAGGGGCATCTCACCGTTAAAAGTGAAGTTAATCAGGGTAGCGTATTCTCAATTTCTTTTCCCTGTCTTTCTCAACCTAGGGTAAACCTAGAATCGTAAGCGACTTATCTCTCCCATCGATAGAAAACACCGACTGTCACAATAGGGTACGATCAGCTATGGCTTTTCATTATCGCTGCCATGACTGCCCGCATTGAGCTGACCGAGGCCGCCCCCCACCAAACCCTCACCCTGGAATTCCCCGCCGATGGGGTGGCGTTGACTGGGCGCGTGCGGGTGCCTGGCGACAAGTCGATCTCCCACCGAGCGCTGATGCTGGGGGCGATCGCCCTGGGTGAGACCCGCATTCAAGGCCTGCTGCTAGGCGAAGACCCCCGCAGTACCGCCGCCTGCTTTCAGGCCATGGGCGTCACCCTGTCATCCCTAGAGGACGAGTGGGTCACCGTGCAGGGGGTCGGCCTGGGCCATTTGCAAGAACCCGCCGATGTGCTCAACGCGGGCAACTCCGGCACCACCCTGCGGCTGATGCTGGGGCTGTTGGCGTCCCATCCCGATCGCCTGTTTACGGTCACCGGAGATGGGTCGCTGCGATCGCGCCCCATGGATCGGGTGATTGTGCCCCTGACCCAGATGGGGGCCCAGATCTGGGGCCGCCAGGGCAACCGTCTGGCCCCCCTGGCGGTGCGGGGCCAAGCCCTCAAACCCATCCACTACCGATCGCCGGTGGCCTCGGCCCAGATCAAGTCGTGCCTCCTGCTGGCCGGGCTGATGACCGAGGGCGACACCACCGTGACGGAGCCCAGCCTGTCGCGGGACCACAGTGAGCGCATGCTGCGGGCCTTTGGGGCCGATATTTCCACCGATCCAGATACCTGTAGCGTTACCGTGCGGGGGCCAGCTACCCTGACCGGGCAAACCGTGGTGGTGCCCGGTGATATCAGCTCCGCCGCCTTTTGGCTGGTGGCCGGAGCGATTACCCCCGGCTCTGACCTGGTGGTCGAAAATGTAGGCATCAACCCCACCCGCACCGGCATTCTCGACGCCCTAGCGGCCATGGAAGCCGATATTACCCTAGAAAATCCCCGCGAGGTGACGGGGGAACCCGTGGCCGACCTGCGGGTGCGCCACAGTCGCCTCAAGGCCGCGACCTTTGGCGGCGACCTGATCCCCCGGATGATCGACGAGGTCCCGATTTTGGCGGTGGCGGCTCTATTTGCCGAGGGCACCACTGTGTTTACCGACGCCGCCGAGCTGCGGGTGAAGGAATGCGATCGCATCGCGGTCATGGCCAGCCAACTGACCCGGCTGGGGGCTCGGGTCGAAGAGCATCCCGACGGCCTCACTGTCCATGGCGGGGCCAGACTGACCGGGACCACCGTCGACAGCTACCATGATCATCGGATCGCCATGAGTATGGCGATCGCGGCCCTGCGGGCGGACGGCCCGGTGCAGGTGCAGCGGGCTGAAGCCGCCGCCGTGTCTTACCCCAGCTTTACCTCTACCCTGGCCCAGCTCTGCGGCTTAGAGGGTGTTTGAAAAGTCAAAGAGCGTCTCAGGTTATACCTAGGTCGTAGGTTAATGGCCTCAAAATTCAGCGGTTTTGCGGTCTCTTGGCGGCAAACTATACCTGGGACAACCCTTTTCAAACACCCTCTTAGGCTAATTGATCGCCAAACCATGACTGAGAGCGTGACCTTGGGCACAATCAAACTAAGCCCTAGAGGCCTGACGTTCTGAAAAATCGATGTGGCAACCGTTGAAAAACTTTGTCAATAGTCTCACCACCTACATGGCGCTCAGCCCAGATATAGTCGCCCGCGAACGGGTGAACCGATGGCTACGATCGCGCCCCTGCCTCACCTGCGATGAGTGGTCACGCCGCTACTGGACCCCGCCCGCCCAATCCCCAGGGCTGCCCAAGGCCCTGATTGACTTTGTGTACACCAACGTCGCAGCCTACTCTGGCCTCGATATTGGCCGGATACAGCCTAGCGATCACCTCGTTGAAGACCTTGTTTTTCCGGCGGTATGCTGGTTCGACTGGGGCATTACCCTGTGCGACGATTTTTACGCCACCTTTGGTCTCGATATTAGCGAGCACTTTGACGAAACCCAATTTTCCACCTTTTCAGACCTGATCGGCTTCCTAGCCCAACAGCTAGAGGGGATGGGTGAGTAGGGACAGACCCCTGTGTCTGCCCTGTACCGGATCGGTGGATGCGTAGGGGCAGACCTGTGTGTCTGCCCACCATCGGATGGCGGTTCTCCCTGCTCCGTCGCGATCGCCAACGGTTTAAAATGGGAGAGTAGCCTACAACGCGCCGCCGAGATAGGCGTAAGGATGTCTTCCCATGAGCCTGAAAGACCGCATTAGCGATGACATTAAAACCGCCATGAAGGCTAAGGACAAAGTACGCCTGGAGACGGTGCGCAGCATTAAAAAAGTCATTCTCGACCGAGAAACCCTGGTGCGCCCCAACGGGCAAGACGCCCTCACCCCCGACCAGGAGCTAGAGGTTCTGACCCAGCTCGCGAAGCAGCGCAAAGACTCCATCGAGCAATACCAAAAGGCCAACCGGGATGACCTAGCGGCCCAGGAGGCCCAGGAGCTAGCCATTATTGAAGAATACCTGCCCCCGCAGCTCAGCGATGGGGAGGTTGAAGCGGTCATTGACGCGTTAATCGCCCAAACCGGAGCATCATCCCCTAAAGACATGGGTAAGGTGATGGGGCCTGCTATGCAGCAGCTCAAAGGCAAAGCCGATGGCGTTAAGGTTCAGGCTCTCGTCAAGGCTAAGCTAGCCGGTTAAGCACCTGAAGTCAGTCAGCTCAAGGGGGACTGGCTCAGGTCAGGGGTCTAGGGTGCAGGGTTTTGCCTGAGGAAATTTTGGGAAAGAAGATACCCCCCAGTAGGGGCGCAGCGGGGTGAGGGGTGAGGGGTTTACGGCAAGCCACAGATCCAGACCCTGAACCGCAAACCTTGCACCTTGCACCGTAGACCCTGCACCG
>JAIXUR010000055.1 GCA_027483425.1 Cyanobacteriota bacterium
AATGGAGTCGGGAGTCGGGAGTCAGGAGTCAGGAGTCGGGAGATTTTTGGGGAATGAAGATCTCCCTCCGTAGGGGCGCAGGGCCTGTGCCCTGGGAGGAAGCCCCTGAGTTCATATCCAACAGCCCATGGCCCTAGAGGGGCCGTGACGCTGGACTGGGGCCGGTGACAATTTGTAGTACGGTACGGTGACACGGGTACTGGCCATGGTCTTAACCCAGAACATCCCAAGCGTGCGGTAGGGGCATGGCTAAAGAGATGCGCTCAGGGGAAATTCAGCTTTGTCGCCTAGGCTAAAACATCGGTGATGGCAGAGCGGCAGAGCATCTCGGGTGGTGTCATAGGGCTGTCATGTCGGTGACACACCACCGTTACATAGTCTAGCTATGCTCGCAATGGGGGGATAGTTAGATGCTTGGCCCCAGCATCTAGCGCAGGTTCGGTTTTCCCAGGGGGCAAACCCCAATAGGTTAGAGGCCTAGATCCCCCAAAATGAAACTGTTGTGCCAGATGTTAAAGGTTAAGGCTCCTAGCCTTGAACTGATGCATCTGATGCAGACCGCCCTGAAGGAGTTGGTTACTTTGAATAATGGAAACAAACCAGTCCCCCCATCCGTCAAGCAGCCAACTACAGGTGTAGTACTTTACGCAACCAGGGAGTTGTTATATTCTATAAGGAGTGAACTCATAATGGCTTCGAGTTTTGAGCTGGAACCTTGAGCCTGAGTTCTGCCATGGGCAAGTGTTTTTCAGAGAGTAATGGCTCTAACCTCCAGAACTCTAGGCTCCACCAGGGCTCTTTATTGGTTGATTCTGGCGGTCTGGCGTTGCGAGTAGTTAATTTAGTCCTGATTCTTAATTATTAATTGAGAGAATTGTAGGGACATAGTTTTAGGGTCGGCGTGCGGATTGGTAGGTCATAGATCGGGAAAGCAGTCTACCTAGTCTCTCATCAGCGTCAGTAGGTCAGGTGGTTCTAGCAGAGTTAGGCATGGTGGCTCTGTTGGTTAGATATCTGACTCAAGGTATCAGTCATCGTTTTTGCTTCGATTCTAGCGTTTGCAGCATTAGTCAGTGGAGGAAAGGTTGATCATGGCCAAAACAAAAACTCGTACGTTAAAAAGCAAGCCCCTCTACAGTGCCGACGCTGTACGCACCTACCTCCATGAGATTGGCCGGGTACCGCTGCTCACCCACGAAGAGGAGATTATCTTTGGCAAGCAGGTGCAGGCCTACATGGCTCTCCTGGAGATCAAGGAGCACCTGACAGGATCCCTGGGCCGTGGGCCTACGGAGACTGAGTGGGCCGAAGCGGCTGACCTGCCCCTAGAGAAGCTCAACTCCACTGTGCACCAGGGTGAGAGAGCCAAGCGCAAGATGATTGAGGCTAACCTGCGCTTAGTGGTGGCGATCGCGAAAAAATATCAGAAGCGCAACCTGGAGTTTTTAGACCTCATTCAAGAGGGCACTCTGGGTCTAGAGCGCGGCGTTGAAAAGTTTGACCCCACCAAGGGCTACAAGTTTTCAACCTATGCCTACTGGTGGATTCGCCAGGCTATTACTCGTGCCATTGCCCAGCAGGCGCGCACGATTCGCTTGCCCATCCACATTACCGAAAAGCTCAACAAAATTAAGCGGGTACAGCGCGAGCTGTCTCAGCAGCTGGGCCGCAGCCCGAACGCTAACGAAATTGGTGAAGCGTTGGAGCTAGAGCCCAAGCAAATTCGCGAGTTTTTGGTGCTAGCGCGTCAGCCCATTTCCCTGGATGTGCGCATTGGCGACAACCAAGATACCGAGCTCCAAGAGCTGCTCGAAGACGACGGCATTTCGCCCGAGACTTTCACGGCTCAAGAGTCCCTGAAGCAGGATATTCGCAATCTGCTGTCGGAGCTCACGCCTCAGCAAAAAGAGGTGATTACCCTACGCTACGGCCTAGAGGATGGCAACGAGCTGTCGCTGGCCAAGGTGGGCAACCGCATGAATATCAGCCGGGAGCGGGTGCGTCAGCTTGAGCAGCAGGCCCTCAAGCACCTGCGCCGCCGCAAGGCCACGATGCACGGCTACATTGCCAGCTAGGGAGTCAACTCCCTGGCCCCTGGCCTAGTCTGATTCATCAGACTAGGCCAGGGGCCAATTTTTTTGGTTAGAGTCAGTTAGGCTGTCTGGCTGCTGGCGCTGTAAAGCCATATTTCGACCTGGGTTTGGTTGCGACCGGATTGCTTGGCTCGGTATAGGGCCTGGTCGGCTCGGCTAATCAAATCGTTGATCTGGGGGAGCGATGTGATGGCGTTGGGGTCTGTGTTGGCGGGCCAGCACGAGAGCCCTAGGCTGGCGGTGACGGTAACGGTGCCGCTACTGGTATTGAAGGGAGTAGCGGCGATGACTCGACGCAGTCGCTCAGCCCCTATCCATGCCTGGGCACTGTCGGTTTCAGGCATGAGTAGAATGAATTCTTCGCCGCCATAGCGGGCCAAAATGTCGCTCTGGCGTAGGTTGGCCTTGAGGCGTAGGGCGGCATCGCGCAGTACGGCATCACCGGCCAGGTGACCATAGGTGTCGTTGACGGTCTTGAAGTGGTCAATGTCGATCATCATCAGGGTAACCGGATGGTTAAAGCGGGCCGATCGGGCGATTTCTCGGCTGGCTAGATCGATAAAGTGACGGCGGTTATAGACATGGGTGAGGGAGTCGCGCATGGCAAGCTCCTCGAGGGCAATTTGGGCGGCTTTGATTTCGGTAATGTCTTCAACCGCGCCGTCGTAGTGGTGCAGAGTGTCGTGGTCGTCGGCGATCGCCCGCGCGATCACCCGCACCCAGAGGTCTCGACCGTTGGGGCGGGTCAGCTTAATTTCACAGTCCTTAAGGCTGCTGATCGGGCTGCCGGGCTGGCTGAGGTAGTCGCCCCACAGGATGGGTTGGCCCTGGGCCGATACAAGGCTGCTGGGCTGAATCGGACTGGCTTCTAAAAAGTCTGGGACGCTGTCGCAATCAAAAATGCTGAGCAAGGCTGGGTTGGCATCTAACGGCCACCCTTCGACACTGAACCGGCACAGCCCCATGGGGACGTGATCAATCAGACTGCGGTAGCGGGAGGCTGATTCTTGGAGGCGATCGACTATGCGCCGAGCTTCGGTAATGTCGTGCAGGAAGGTGACCAGGGCCGGGCGATCGCCATAGTTAATCGGGGCTGTGTAGATCTCTACCTCCATAGTTGTGCCCCCTTTGCAGCGGAGTTGTCCGGTCACGGGGCCAGAGGTGGTGGATTGGAGAGAAAAGGTATCCTGCCCCGCAGGCAGGGCTACCAGGTCAGCGAGGGTGAATTGCCCCAGTTCTAGACTGCTATAGCCGACCCACTGCATGAGGCATGGGTTGCCATAGACCAGGTGATCCGCTTGAAAAATAGCTACCCCGAGGGGGGCCCGCTCTAAAATGGAACGAAACAGCCGCAGCCTAGCGGCTTTGCTTTGGGCGGCGAGGCTGGGTTGCACCAGTGACGACCCCTCCGCAGGGCATCCACAGGGCGCTGCGGATGAGGAAACGGCGGCGATCGTCTGGTGATCGCGGAGTCCTTCGGCGGCCTCCATATGTTGCAGGGCGAGTTCAAAGCTACTGGTCGATTTGTAGATGGCGGCTAGTTGTCGGTGACAGTCGTAGAGGGCGTTGAGATTGTGCTGCTCCAGGGCAATGGCGATCGCCTGCTCGATGGAGGCCACGGCCAGCGTCAGCTCCCCTTGCCCCAGATGAGCGTGGCCTAGGCGTTGCAGAGCGAGCACCTCCGCCTGGGCATTATGGCTTTGCTGAGCCAGGTTTAAGGCTTGGGAAAAGGCTGCTAAGGCTTGGGTGTAGTCGCCCTGGTTTAAAAAATCTTCGCCGCTGCTCAGACATAGAGCCATTTGATTAGAGGCTGCAATCATACGGGTACTGGCTGAACAGGGTAGGAGGCAAACCCTAAACCAGGACATCGTCTGGTCGGCTGCCATGGATCGACGGTTATACGCGGCTTAAATCCTGGTCGCCCAGACGCTGCTGCATGGGTGCTTGACCCGGCCACCCTGCTGCGAGACTAAAGGTGCTGCGAAGCTAAAGGCGCTGTGAGACTAAGGCAAAAGGATAATGGGCGCAAGGATAAGGATCAACAAGGACGCGCTGATGCACAGAGATTCTCTAATCTTGGCAGTTACTACCCCTGACGCACAAAAAATAAGTACTTTTTATTAGAATCCTGGTTTCTTAACGGCCCGTTAGGTTACAAAACTTTGTGAAAATGCCCTGGGCTACGGGCAGAGTTGAAGCAAATCAAAAGTTTCGGCAGCCCGACTGGGTCTGCCCTTTAGCATGCAAGAGATATGGCTAATGATTTTTTAGCCTTGGTAGTTAATTTGCAAGCCCTGATCGTCAGCGCGCCTTGGATGGGGGTTTGCTGCGATCGCACCATCTCCCTAGGAGAGTAGCCATGAAACAAATTCCCGCCCCCTTTTGGACATTAATTCTCGGTATTGTAGTCACCTTGGTCAGCCTGTGGGTGGGGCAAAACAACCATCTGCTGCCAGTGCAGGCCTCAGAACAGGCACCCCTGATAGATGACCTGTTTAACGCCATGGTAACCATTGGCACGGCCCTGTTTATTGTGGTGCAGGGGGCAATTGTCTATTCCATGATTCGGTTTCGCCGCCGCAAGGGCGATGACACCGATGGCCTGCCGATCGACGGCAACCTGCCCCTAGAAGCCTTGTGGACCGCCATTCCTGCGGTCATTGTGGTCGGTCTGGGGCTGTACAGCGTGGTGGTGTTTCAGGAAATGGGGGGCTTTTCGCCCGGTGGCCACCATGGCCATGGCACCATGGTGGCGATGGCACCCCAGCCGTCGGTGGTGGATATCGATCCCCTGCTGGCCCAGGCTGGCCCAGATGGCGGGATTGACTCCAAGGTTCAGGTCTACGGCTTTGGGGCCAGCTCCCGAGGTTCGGGCAACCCGCCCGACCTGACCGTCAACGTAACGGGTATGCAGTACGCCTGGATCTTTCGCTACCCCGGCACTGGCATTGTCGATGGTGAACTCCACGTACCCGTGGGTCAGGATGTACAGCTGATCATTGAGGCTCAAGATGTGATCCAC
>JAIXUR010000058.1 GCA_027483425.1 Cyanobacteriota bacterium
GGGTCGATAACCCCCACCTGCCCCACAGCCGGTTGATTCTGCTCGAGAACAGCTCCGGCGGCAACAACGGCGCGGCGATCGCGCCCGAGTATTTTGCCGCGATCAGCGCCCTGGCGCAGCAACACCAGCTCAGGGTGCATCTGGATGGAGCGCGGCTGTTCAATGCGGTTACGGCCCTAGGCGTCGACCCCACCGCCATTACTACCGCCGTCGACTCGGTCAGCGTGTGCCTCAGCAAGGGGCTGTGTGCCCCCGTGGGCTCGGTGCTGGTGGGTAGTGAGGCGTTTATTCACCAAGCTCGCCGTCACCGCAAGCTGCTGGGGGGTGGCATGCGCCAGGCCGGGGGGCTGGCGGCAGCGGGCATTCTTGCCCTCAAGACCATGACCCAGCGGTTGCAGATCGACCACGACAACGCCCAGGCCCTGGCCCAGGGGTTAGCGACTATCCCCGGCATTGAACTCGACCCCCAGGTGGTGGAGACCAATATGGTGTTCTTTGACCTGGCGGATGGGGTGGCGATCGCCCCCGAGCAGCTAATCCAAGCCCTGAAGGTCGACTACGGGCTGTACCTGGGTGGCTACGGCAATCGCACCCTGCGGGCCGTCACCCACTACTGGATTGAGCCCCCCCAGGTCGAGCGCCTAGTCGATGCCATCCGCACCCTCCTCAAAGCGGCCTAGTTATACCCACCCACCCACTACCCACCCACCACCACCACCCCTCGCCCCATTGCGCTACTACCCAGACCTGGCTACACTTAGCCCAGCCATCTCAATCCCCACTTCCCCCGCTGCTATGGAATGGCACGTCACCGATGCCCAAAGCCTACGAATCATTGACTCCGAAATTGGCGACCACAGTTTTTCGCCCTCGGAGTACGAAATTGTGCGCCGGGTCATCTATGCCACCGCAGACTTCGACTTTAAAGACCATATCCACTTTTCCGACCAGGCCCTGCAATCGGGGGCGGCGGCCCTGGCGGCCCGTACCACCATCATGGTAGATGTGCCCATGGTCCAGGTGGGCATTACCCCCAGCATTCAGAGCACCTTTGCCAACCCGGTCTACTGCAGCATGGATGCCCTGACCCGGCCCCAAAAGGGTAAAAGCCAAACATCATGGGGAATCGAAACCCTGGCCCAGCGCTACCCCGAAGGCATTTTTGTGATCGGGGCCTCCGAGGCGGCCCTGGCCACCCTGGTCGATCTGATAGAAGCTGAGAAGGTGCGGCCTGCCCTGGTGGTGGCGACCCCCGCCGGGTTTATTGACACGGCGATTATTAAAGATCGCCTGCAAGACACCATGGTGCCCCACGTGTCCATTGGTGGCCGCAAGGGCAGTGCCGTAGTCGCCGCCGCCATCGTCAACGGCCTCGTCGATCTAGCCTGGCAAGCCTACGGCAAAGATAGTCCCTAAGGCCCTGGCCCCAGGAGATTGGGGTAACGACTCGGGGTTTACTGAGGATCGGAGCGACGCTAGAGCACCGGTACAGTAGGGTTAAAAACCCGGTTTGTTCGTCGCTTCGCTCACGATATGACTTGCATGCGGGCCGAGAAACCGGGTTTCTGTACCGACGTTCTAGGCCAGGAGTTTTCGCACTTCCTGTTGGGCCTGGGCCAAGCACTCGGCCAAGAACCCGGCACTAAAGGCATCTAAAGCGGCCGCGGCCTGGGGGTGTTCTTGTTGCATACGTGCTAAATCAGCGGTGGCTAAGCCATAGATGACGCTGCGCTGATCGGCGATCGCCGTGTGCCCATAGGGGGTGCCGGTGTAAAACTCCACTGCGCCCATGACAGTGCCTGCACTGGCGGTCAGTAGGCGTTGGCTACCGCCGCTGGCTAACGGTGTACTGATGCTGATCTGACCAGACTCCAGAAAATAAAGCTGATCGGGGGATTTTGCCTGCTCAAACAGGAACTCTCCTGCCTCCAGAGATTGCCGCGTTAGGTACCCCATCACCACCGCCACCTGGGTCGGATCGCTAAACTGACGCTGCAGTTGCAGGGGTAAGGGCAAAAATCGCGATCGCCGCCAAGATATCCCCTCCAGCAACTGGTTTTCGCACCATTCCATACCCCGATCCAAATCGACGAACTGGTGGCACACCTCTGCCTCATCCCGAAGCGCCCCACCCCGTTTCAGCCGGGTGTAGAGAGAGGCATCGAGGTCGGTAAACACCAACGCAATCTCCTGCTGGGCCGCCAATTGCTCCATTTTGATAAAGCTCAGCACCGCCGACGAGTCAATGCCATTGACTAGGCGAAAATCTAGCACAATAAATCGCAACGGTTGCAGGTCAGACTGATTGAGGCGATCGCGCACCTGGTTATAGAGCCGATTGGCGGAACCAAAGAAAATAAACCCCTGCAATTCAAGAATATAAATTTGCTCCCCCCGCTCTTGAATCGCCTTACGCTGGGTTTTAGGCCGCTGTACATGGCTTTGGTGGCTGGCCCCCGACAATACATGTTTAGCAACACTGATGCGGCTGTAATTGAGCAAAAACATGCCCATGGCCACCGCTAAGCCGACGGCAATCCCCTGCAATGGCCCAATTAACACCATGGCCAGCATAATTAAAACAACCATGGCATAGTCCTGGCGGGGCAGCCGAAACCAAGACTTCCACAGCCAATCCACAAACAATTCCAGACCCAGACAGATCAGTGTCCCCCCCACTACAAAGCGGGGAAAAAATCCCAGCAGGGCCACGCCTCGCCAGAGAATCAGACCTGAGAACCCGGCCACAAAGAGCCCTACTAATCGGTTTCGTACCCCCAAACGGTGGGTGCTAAGACTGGATAACGCAATGGAATGAAACCCGACAAAGCCACCGCCCAGACCAGAGCCTAGGTTGGTTATGCCCGTGGCTCGGAGTTCTTGATTGAGATCCAGTTCGCGTTTGACCACAATTTCGAGGCTAGTGGCATTTACCAGCATGGCCAAGGTCGAAATAATGATGGCCGTCAGAATAGTGCCAAACTGATGGCGCAACACTCCCCAGTCAGCTTGGGTCACGGCCATCAAGGTCGGTGGATGCCAGGGGGGCGGGGCAGCAAAGGGGCCAAGCAGGAGACCCGCTTCCTTCACCTCGGTCAGGGTTGTGCCGGTTACGGCCAAAAATAGGTAGAACAGGGCGATGCTGCCGGCAACCATGGCAGGCGTTACCCAGACCTGGTGGTGAAATCGGATCATGCCCGCCAGGTAGATGAGAGCAAAAATCGCGCCGGGCATCCATTTCAGCAATACATCCGGACGCGCCAGATCGCCCAGGGTGTAGGACTTCAGCATAAACGTCATCGCCCCGGTGATTAACAACCACCCGGTACCCGCCAAAAATCCGCCAATGACAGGATAGGGAATATAACGAATCAAGTTACCTAACTTTAAAGCGCCCAGCAGGAAGGTCATTAACCCCGTCAACATCGTGGTGAGCGCGAGGGCGGCCAGCACCGTAGGCAAAGCCGCAGCGGGGTGATCGGCCGTCTCGGCCAAAATAGAGCCCACCATGTACTTCAAAAAAGGGATGGGGGCCTCTTGCAAGGTAGCCACCATGCCCAACAAAGAGCTCCAGAGCGAAAAGCCTAGCCCATTCACCGCCGCCCCCCACAGCCCCAGTTGAATCCCCTCTGGAACGTAGTCTTTCAGGTTGCCGGAGAAGATTAACCCGGCAAACGCCACCGAAAAGGTGACATTTTCAAGGGTGGTGATGGCCGCTACTAATATGCTAGACCATAGCCATTTCCACCCAGGCGGTTTCGACCAGCCTAGCCAGGGTGGTACTGGGCTAACCGGGGCAAGCTCTTTATTGTTCATGGCCCACGTGTCAGAAATGCCAGGTATATGGATTCAGATCCCCCCGTAGGGGCACAACGCCTGAGCCCTCGAGAGGATCACAATCCGTCGGTATTGTCGTGGCCAGACCGATCCCTAGCAGTCGCGGTTCTCGATCGCACCGTCGGGCATGGTGGTGTTACAAAACAGCACCAGACTGCGGTTAGTGCCGCGTAGATTGGCCCCGGTCAGGTTGGCTCCCTTCAGGTTGGCGGTGCCCAGGGTGACACTGAGCATCACCGCACCGCTCAAATTAGCATTCGACAGGTCAGCATTGTCTAGGTTCGCCTGGGTCATCTCAGCGTTCGAGAGATCGGCCCCTGTGAGGTTGGCCCCGGGCAAGTTTGCGCCGTTCATCTGAGCGTTAGTCAAAATAGCCCCGCTCAAATTGGCCCCTTCCATATCGCTGAGCATGAGATTGGTCTCGCTGAGGTCGGCCCCCACCAGGTTAGCCCCGGTCAGCACCGCAATTTTGAGGTTGGCACCGTGCAGGTCGGTGTGGTTGAGGTCGGCGTCATTGAGAATGCAAACCTGGCACTTTTTAGTGTCGAGCAACTTTTGCACATCGTCAGGGATAGCGGCTTCGGCAGGGGCAAAGCTCACACCCCACAGCATGAGGGCGAGTGCCAGCATGGCCAGTAGGCGTTTCATAGTCTGCAAAAATCCTGTCTTTAAAGATAATGAGTTGTCGAGGGTGTTTGAAAAGCCAGAGCACATGGGAGGTTATGGGGCAAAAGCAAGTCTAGCTGGCTCGTGGCTTCGGGCATTGACGGGCCCTAGGGGTCATAGCACCGGGTCTCAGCACACCAGGACGATGTCCTTTTCAAACATCCTCTTCATTATTCTCCCATTCAATGGAGTCACCCGATCGCCCAAACCAGGCCGCTAACTCCAGGTCAGCGGCGGCAATTGCCCCAGCCAAAATGCCTCGGGCTTAGGGCTATGGCGGCAGGGGGGCCAGTAGCTCAAGGCTTCGGCATCCAGGTGAGGGGGCGGCAGCGGCAGGTCTTGGGCCAGGCACAGGTGGGCGATCGCGCGGCGAAATTCGACCCCGTGGCCCGTCGATCTCGCTACCCCGTGGGCCAACTCGTGGGCCACCACCCCCGGCCAATCGGCGGGCACAATGCGACCGGGGTCAACCATCAGGGTCATGGGGACGGTGCAAAGGTCTGGGCCGGGCCAAAAACCATCGTTACAAAACCCATCCACCCCCGCTTGGGGGGCAATGGGGGCCGCCAAGATCTGCACCCTGGGTCGCTCAGCGACCTCAAAGCAATCCAGCCCATCGGTCAAAATGGCCTGGAGCCGCTGATTTACCTGGTGAATGTGCTGCCCAATCCAGGTCACCGTCTCCCCCGGTGGGTCGGCAATGTGGGCCAGGCTAATCCAGCTGGGCTGCACGGCCAAATCTCGCAGTACCCCCAGATACTGACTGCCGCGCCGGGCTAAATCGGTGTTGGGCCCAGGCGGTTGCTGCCAATGGTCGGCCTGGTAAAGGCTGGCTTGATCGAGGGGGGGCGGAAACGAGGGGCGATCGCGATCCATAAGAGGGGCAAGGTGCCCCTAGGGGCGGTGGCAGTGACCCAAATCTTCCCACACTATCTCTGCGATCGGTCAGCACCGAACACTTTAGCCCCTGGGTTTTCGATAGGCTAGGGCTAGTTAATCACGGCTCCCTAGGCCGTTTTCCCGGCAATCACCAGCGCTGGTTCTGCTTACCCGCCTCAGAGGGTGTTTGAAAAGGGTTGTCCCAGGTCTGATTTGCCACCAAGAGACAGCAAAAACGCTGATTTTTGAGGACATTAGCCTACGGCCTAGGTATAACCTGAGACGCTCTTTGACTTTTCAAACACCCTCTCAGGGTAGGTAAACCACCCCAAACCTGCATACCCCAAACCTTCTACAATAATTACTAAGCAATATTAAGGGAAGACTGGGGCAGCCGATGGTAGACCAA
>JAIXUR010000550.1 GCA_027483425.1 Cyanobacteriota bacterium
ACGCTCTCTGTTAATCCGGACCTCCTGAGAACCGTTGCTGCCGCCTTCGATATTGAAATTCGCGGCAAGGGCGGGGCAAGCGGTCTTAGTTATGAGGTGGCTCTAGGGCAGATATTGGAACACCTCGCGCAGGGACATTCCCAACCTGTACCACAAACCGCGCCACAACCTCCCCAAGATGACGGGGCGATCTCCGCCATCAAAGACCAAGCTCGGACACTTGCATGGCTTACAGGCAGGATGGAGGCGCTGGAACAACAGGTAGAAAAACTCCAGCAGGAAAGGGATGAGGCACTCCACCAGGTGCAACAAAGCGGGGATTCGGCTCAAGTCGAGCAATTGCAACAAGAAAATCACAGGCTCAGGCAAGAACGTGATGAGGCTGACCGTAAACTCCAAGCCTTTAGACAACTCCTACTCGGAAACGGGATGCAACAGGAACAACAACCCGTCGAAGAGAAGCCAGCTCAGCAACTTGAACCTGCGATCGACGACCCTTCCACTCTGCCCCCAGTCGATGCCTCTGAACCTCCCAAACCTGCTAGAAAACGCATCCCCGAAGAGGACGCTCTGGGGCACATTAGACGAGCGGTGCAAGCCATCATCAACCTCAATGACCAAGAGGGACGCGCCTTTGACCATAAGTGGTATATCTCCTTCCCCGTCGTGCAATCCTTGCTGAGAGCCTACGGACTATCCGCGAATCAGAAACATGTTGCCGCTGTGTTTGAGGAAATGAAAGAGGATTTAGAACGCCATCACGACAAACATCAAATGGGGTCACGACACAATCGAAAACATCCGCATATCGAGAAAATTAAGGAACTCGTGAATCTGAACTAACCATCTAACCAGCACGGGTTGTTCTCTTAGGTCTAGAAGAACCGGCCCAGGGGAATCAGCTTCAGCACCTCGCGCCCGATTTTCTGATATAGGCAAGTCTGCCCCAACTGCACATGCGCGTAACCCTTTGTACCAAGCGTCAAGGGTTGCCCCTCCTCCAAGCGAACGTTCACCCCCACCATCGCCTTCTGCTGCGGTTGGGCTTCATTCGGGGGAGTCGTCACAGGTGGCACCGCCAACACCTTACCCTCATAACCCTCCAATCCCCCATCCTGCGGTCGAAACGTCACTGCCATGCCGCTTCGCACCCGCCGTGCCTCCGATTGCGGTAGTTCCACCCGTAGGGTCGGTTGAGTCGTCTGAGCCAACGTCAGGATTTCCTTGCCCTCCGGGAGTTGCTGTCCCTCCAGGAGGTCGAGATCCCCAGTCATGACCACCCCCGCCACCGTTGCCCGAAGCTTTAACCCGTCTGCTTGTCGCTGTAAGTGTTGGGCTTGCACCTCCAAAGACTGCACCTGAGCCGTCCACTTTTGCAGGGTTGCCCGTGCTGCCTCTACTTCTTGGTGTCCCATTCGCAAGGCAACTTGGGTTGCCGCTACCTCCGGTTGTCGTCGTCCCTGCAACTCATCCGTCATTTCCTTCTGCGTCGTGGCCACCTGGTGATCCAGCGTCTGGATTTGAGCCTCCAGGGTATTCTGTTGCGTTTGTAAGGAGATCATCTCCCGGCGCAACTCGTCCAGTTTTACCAACGGCAATGCGCCTGCCTGCACCAACCCCTGGTAGCGTTCCAACTGCGCCTGCATGATCTGGAGTTGCGCCGCAATGCCCTGGATCTGACGTTCCTTCTCCTGTTGCTGACCCTGCAACTGTCGAATGCGCGGCGAGGGATTGCCAGTGGTAAGTCCATCCACCTCGGCCTGTAACTGCGCCGCTCTCAAGGCACTACTTTGACGCTGCAATTGGGCACCCTCCCCTTTCTGAATCGTGAGCGCCAGATATTGCCGTGCCGTTTCTCGCTCAGAGCGGGCTTCTGCCAGTTTCCGTTGCCCCTCCATCCGGGTCTGCTCCAGGTCATCACTGACCAACTCGGCCAGCAGTTGTCCCTTTCTCACCCAGTCATTTTGTCGCACATAGATGGCCCGCACTCTCGCTGCCCGTTGGGTGGTAATCACCTGTCGCTCGCCGGGTGCTGAAAGAATCGTCGCCTCTCCTGTCACCGTGTCTGCCAGAGGAATCAACCCAATCCCGACTACGCCCAACACCATCACGCTCACAATCGTCCAGCGTCTCGACCACTGCCAGGGACGAGTGGCAGGCATTGCCTCCGATCGCGCCAGCACCACTCCCGCTTGAGGCGTGGCGTTCTCCTCTGGGTGCAAGGGCGATCGCCCGACTGCGGGTGGGATTGGCTCTGACGGATGCTGAACTCGATCGGTTGCCCCTGATGCCGGTTGAGGGTTCACTTCTGGGTGAGGTCGGGGTAGCTTTGAAGCACCAAGCTCCCAGGCCGAAACCCCTTGAGCCTTTACTGGCCGAGGCGATGCGGTCTTTGGCAGGTCCAGCGGCATACGAATCTGAGGATGAAAGGGACGGGCCGACATGGTAATTAAATCCTTAAACAACGTTGCAAAACTTGGTACAGTCCCCACAGCAACAGCAGTGCCAGGGAGAGTGCCGGAATCTGAATCAAACACCACTCGACGACCCACCCCAAGAGATGCCCAAACACCAACAGGGTGTAGAGCAAACTGGCGGGCGCATACAATGCCAGGAGACCCTGATCCCGTGGACATTCCTCAACCGGCGTGCCGCTCAACCAGTGGGCATAAAGCAAAAACGACCGAGCGCGCAAATTATTAATCCCCGTGGCCGCGACCGCTAAGTAGTAGCCATCAAACCTCGCCAGGGGATTGAGATTCACGGCCAGCGTCAACAGTGCCGCCCCCAACAACAGGTAACTCGTCGTTTTCAACCAGGTGCCGGGAGCCAGCAATAACCAGGCCCAGAGTGCGATGCCCGCCAGCAATAGCTGACATAAAATGCCTGCGCCTACGACCAGAGATCGCTGTCGCCGCCGCACCAAACAGTAAGAATCCGTGGTATCGGTATAACACCCCGGCAGCAGGCAAATGACCAGTAACCCAATTTCGGGCACAATCCCGCCATAGTGCTTCAGGGTAAAGGCATGCGCCAGTTCATGCAGCGCTACTACGCAGCCACAGAGGAGGATAAAGGGCAGCAGCAGGGAGCCACCCGCCGTCATCCATAGCTTTTGGCCTGTGATCAGAATCTGGGTTTGTTCATGCCAACCCACGATCCAAGAAGTGGTCAGAAACAGCGTCAGTACCCCGGCCGTCGGCATTGTCCAGAGCCACTTGAGAAGATGCACATAGCGGGTCAGCCAACGGTCAGGGTTCCACAGGGGCACCCGCAAAAACAGCAATTGCAACGGGTGAAAGCCCGGTCGGCCTGAACGTTGAACCGGAGTGGTACCCTCCAGCATCCCCGTGGCGCTCAAGAGCATCAGTAAGCGTCTGAGATCCGGTGCGCCCACCCCCGTGCGGGCCATTACCGCAGGGGCTGGCAACAACTCCAGTTGGCGAATCAGTGTGTAATCGTCTGCCCCCACCTGCAAGAACGTCACGTCTTGCGGATTACGCAGCAGCCAATAGCCATCGGGGTGCTCAATCCAATGCACCCCGGCCTTCAAACAGACTCGGCCCATCGACTCTGCCGCGGCTGGAGGCGGGCTCGTGGTTGTCTCATCGCCCCGTCCCAATCCTTGATGCCCATCGGCTCTCACCTTGTGCCCCCTGTGATGATTTCTCTTCGACCAGTTCAATTGAAGCAAGCGACGATGCAAACTTGTGGATGACTCCTTTAAGACTTAACTGAAAGAGAGGAAAGATGGCTATTGGGGAAACTACTTGAAGGAGGGTGTAAAAGCTCAGATAGAGGTGCGGTGCATTCACAGATTGCAGGGATCAGATCTTACGGGCATCGGACTTTGAGCAATTGCAGTCTGCCATCCAGCCTTGGCAAAAATACACCGATCAGGTGAGATACAAGTGGGTTACTGAATTTCAACTTCATACTTTTATTATTTTTCCATGCCTGCTGATGAGTAATTGTTCTCCCCAGGATATTCAATGATTTGAATAGATTGATTGGTAATTGTTCTCAAATAAGTCATAGATCGGTCTTTTACTAGTTCAGTATAACTACTAGAATGATGTAAATAACGATGGAGTAACGCTTTGAGTCATTCCTTTATATTTACTTTATGCTGATCATTCCCCTGATAAACTTTGAGTAGGATTCAGTTTTTTTGTCTGGTTTCTCCAAGTCAGAAGCGGTAGGGTGAGCCGAGTAACCGTGTGATGCGCGTTCCTGAAGTCGGGTGAGCAGGCTCATCTGAAGTGACAAGTTTTCGTTCAACATCTATGCATTCTTCCATCCCAGGCGTGTTGGCTTAGAGTCTGACTCTAATTGCCGAGTAGAACTGCCCCGGAGTCTACTGCAAGGGGTGGGAATCACCATTCACCAATTTGAAGACAGGGGCATCCGTATGGGCTGGTTCAAAGGCTTTGGTAAAAAGGACAGAAAAGAGCATCTAACGCAGGGGCAAGGGAGAGGACACACCTTTATCCTGGAACCGATTCTCACCCCTAGCGGCTTGGTGGATGACCCCACCCATACCCCTCCCAGTCTCGACTTTTTATCGCCCGACTTCAGTCAGGCTGCCGACCTACCGCCCGATCTACTAGCCCTGATGAACGGGGTTGTCCACCCCGACCCTACGGCGAGTCCCTTCAATGGCGGTGTGTTCACCGTCGGTGGCAGTGGCATTGTCCAGATTGATTACCTCTACGATGGGGGCGGATACCAGGGTGAATTAGCTTTATTTAGCCTCGATGGGATGGAGGCTTATGCGCCTGGTTCCCAGGAATTTATCGCCGAAGCGGCCCGCCGGGCCTTGAGTGATAGTTTGCTGGGACATATCGTCATCCAAGATGCCAGCGAAGGGGCTCGGTTTGGGGGTGGCATGGCGCATGAAGGTGACTTCAACAGTGGGCCATACCAAGGCCCTAAAAGCGTCTGGATGAAACCGGGTAGTCAGTTTGGGGTGATGCTTGTGCCGAACGGCACCGTCGCTCAAGTGCTAGCGGACCCCGCAGCAACGGGTGCTTTACGGCCCCTCTTCTCTCTATCGACTGCCAACCCCCACGATGCCTTGGGTGTCGGACAAATCGTTGACCTGACCGGAGATGGTCACACCTTTGGGATGGAAGACCTGCGCGTCGATGGCGCTTCTGACCGAGACTACAACGACATCGTGTTTCGGATCAAAGGAGCCAGTGGCCAAGCCCTGGGGGTGGCAGACCAGATTAGCCCCTTACAAGACTGGCGACATACAGACCTGGGACACCAGATCCTCACACCACCCCAGCGCGATCTCCCACTCGTTGGCATCATTGATACTGGCTTTGACCGTGGCAGTGTGGCGATGACGACTGGTTCTGTCGCCTTGGGGTATGACTGGGTGGACGGCGACCCCGATCCCTTGCTCGATGGGCTTGGCAGTCACGGGAGCCGGATTTTGCAGGTGATTCAATCAACTCAAACTCAACCGTTGCCCTTTGAGAGCCAACTCGCTCCAACCTGGATCGGTCGGGGGGTCGGTGCAGGCAATTGGGCCGCTTCCCTAGTGGAGTTTGTCAATCATGCGGTGGCCCAGGGTGAGACTCAAGCCGTGGTGAACTTGAGCTTTGAGCTGACTCAATTCGATGCTACAGGCCATCTGATGCCCCGCTTTACCCTCAGTCCACAAGAAATAGCGGCCCTCAATTATGCTCAGCAGCACCACGTCCTCCTGGTGGTGGCAGCTGGCAATCAGGGAGAAGTGCTCTCCGCTTTAGGTCAAGCCTCGGTACAGTTCGACAATATTGTCACCGTCGGGGCTCTCGATGGGGGTGGACGGGCCGACTATTCTGGGATGGGAACTGGGCTGACGCTGTTAGCGACGGGGGGAACACCTGATGCACCTGTGGCCGTGGCGACCGCCACAGGGACAACGGCTGTCTTGGGCACGTCCTATGCCACCGCAGAGGTGACCGGGGCAATTTCCCTCATTTGGCAAGCCAATCCTGCCCTCAACTACGGGCAGGTCATTCAGATTTTGCGGGAGACGGCGCAAGACTTAGGGGCTCCCGGTTGGGATGCCACGACCGGCTTTGGGGCACTCAACGTGTTAGACGCGATTGAGTTAGCCAAGCGAACGGTGGGTGTAGCTCTGCCAACGATGCCAACCCCAGCGGTAGATCCCGCCACTATGGGGGTGGCGAATCACCTGTCGGGACCAGAACAAGCCACCGATGATCCGACTCCTACCAGTGCCGGGAATGCCCAAAGCCTCGCTGGCAATACCCATATCTTCTGGCGCAACTATTGGACGGGCGACAATCAGGTTTGGGTCATGAACGGTACCCAGGTCAACTCCGTCATTCCCTTACTTTCAGTGGCTCCCAATTGGGCTGTGGCCGGACTGGGAGACTTCAATGGTGATGGGAAAACCGACATTCTGTGGCGGGAAACCACGGAAGGGCACATTGGCATCTGGGCGATGGATGGCACCCACTTGCTTTCCACACAATCGGTGTTCCCCGCTCTCATCTCCCCAGATTGGCAGATTGCAGGCATTGCCGATCTAAACCAGGATGGCAAAACTGACATTCTGTGGCGGCATCCCGACACTGGCCATACGGGGGCCTGGTTGATGGATGGCACCCAGTTAAGTGTATCAACCGCGATCGGCACCGTCGGCGGTGACTGGCAACTGCGCGGCAGTAGCGATTTTAACCGCGATGGCCACGCGGATTTGTTGTGGTACTACCCGCCCACAGGGGCGGTGGGCACTTGGTTTATGGAGGGCGCGACGTTTTCCAGTGCGCTCAGTCTGGGTTCCGCGCCAGCCGGTTGGTGGTTAGGGGGGGCAGGCAATTTTAACGGCGATGGCCACGCGGATTTGTTGTGGAATTCCTTGTCAGCGGATGACGATGGGCTCAGAGCAGCTGGCATCTGGCTGATGGCCGAGAACTCTCTTAGCGCCGTGGCTCAACTATCTTCCGTCAGTTCGGGCTGGCTCCCCGTCGCGCCCTTTCGGACGATGCTTCCGGCTCCTCCTTCCAACCTAATGCTTCAAGGTAGCAGTGCCAATGTCACGAACAGTCCAAATTTCATCATTCAAGGACAAGCTGAACCTTATACCCTAATCAAATTGACCCACAGCAGTGGCACTTCTTTAGGGCAAGTCTTAGCTGATGGACAAGGGCATTGGCACATTCCCCTCTCGGGGCTGGTAGAAGGACGACACACGATTACTGCGCAAGCGATCGATCCAATGGGTGTGAGTAGCTTTGCTTCGAATCCACTCAACATCACGATTGATCTGCAAGCACCTGCTGCACCAACCCAGGTTCAGATTGGGAACAGGAGCGATGGTTATGCTGTTTCTAATCCGCTTATTCGGGGCATTGCAGAACCCGATGCTACAGTCAAATTCTATAGTGACGGACAGTTGGTAGGACAGACAGTCGCTGCTGCCGATGGGACTTGGGTGGGTTTGCCTGACAATCCTTTGCCCGAAGGTTTACGGATTATTACGGTCACGGCAACGGACCCCGCAGGCAATACTAGCCCAGCATCCACCCCCATTGTCGTGATGATAGATGTCACGGCTCCTTACTTTACCCTGTCTACTCCTTTGGAAGGGGGATCTCTCACGTCAGCCACGCGACTCGCAGGATTTGCCAGTGGCACCTACTCCTCCCTTGCCTCCCTCACTTATCAAATTGATAATTTAGCCCCTGTCGCGATCTCCGTTGGTCCCAATGGCACCTTCGATCAGCTCTTGAACTTGACAGACGTGGGTAATGGCCAACACACGTTGACCATTACTGCTTGGGATAGTGCTGGAATTGGCACCAGTCAAACTTTCCACGTGACGGTGGATCAAACTCCACCCGATACAATCGCACCTGTTCTCTATGCCCAACTTGCGGTAGACACGGCGGTGGAAGGGCAAGATACGGATGGGCTCACGTCGAACCCGACCATCATGGGTCAGGCGACTGACAATCAGGGAATTGCTCGATTTGAAGGACGCTTGGCTGGAGTTGGGGGGAACTTCATCAACCTCAAACCTTACTTACAACCCGATGGCAGTTTCACCCTCAACCGGCCTCAATTAGAGGCGATCAAAGGTGGTGCTCTCACCGATGGCAGCTACAATCTGCAACTGCAAGCTGAGGATGAGTTTGGTAATAGCACCCAAACGACCGTTAGCTTTACCCTCGATACCATCCCTCCAGTTAATCCAACCGTCACATTAAGTACTGATAGTGATAGTGGAGTCAGCAACAGCGATCGCATTACGAAGATTAGTTCTCCTGTCATTGCAGGTGTCGCAGAAGCCAATTCAGTTGTTCAGGTTTGGGTCAACGGCACTATCGCAGGTGAAACAACGGCAACAGCAGAGGGAGTCTGGCAATTTACTCCTGCTTTGTCCCAAAGTGGCGTTTATCACGTGAGCGCGATCGCAATTGACCTTGCAGGTAATCGCAGCGTTGCGTCTGAATCAATGACGATGACGCTTGACGATATCGCTCCTACACTGATGTTGACGGATTTAGGGGATCAAACCACATTGAGCCAGAGATCATCACTCACTGGCACGGTTAATGGTACAGGATCACCCATTACATCCCTAACCTATCAGTTTGATAACTTACCAGAAATTCCAGTTGCAGTTGTTGATGGCGTATTCGATCAACGGTTCGACTTAGGCGGGATTGAGAGTGGTTCTTATACCCTGACCGTAAGAGCAACTGATGCCGCCGGGAACACAGCGATAATTCCTTTCAACGTGACCGTCCTAGCAGCCCCTATTTTGATGGTGGGTTTACTGCAAGATACGGGCATGGATAACACCGATGGGGTGACGAATACCCCAACCATCCGGGGAACGGTTACCAGCCCTCAAGTGACATCTGTGCTAGTTGGGTTTGATAACACCCTAGAAGAAGACTTCAGTGATGTCATCAATTTAGTTGGGACGGATGGGACATTTACACTTGATGCAGATATCCTACAAGAAATTTATCAAGCAGCACTTGACGATGGTGAGCATACCCTCCGTCTGAAGCTGAAAGACAAGGATGGACAGAATCTAGGTGACTTTAGTGTGCCATTCAAGTTAGATACACAAAGTCCAACATTGATCATCGATAGTCTTGCCGATGGCGTGACTTGGGAGAATGAGTCGTTGGTTGGTCGAGTTGAAGGGAAAGATGATTTAACTCGTGTTTTCTATACCTTTAATACCAGCTTAAATCGGCTAAGTAGCACCTCTCTGCATCTTGGACTCAATGGTGTTGTCAACTCACCGCTAACGTTACCTAATACTTCAGGGACACACGTTTTTCGGGTGCAAGCAGTCGATGCGGCAGGGAACCTATCTCTGCTCAATGAATTCTCCTTCTTAATTCCAGATTCTCGGCCAATTGTTGATACCGATATATTAATTGATGAATCTGGATTACCAGATACTGGCAATGATCCACTCGCAGGTAATAATTGGGATCCGAATGCACCTGCTGGGCCTGGTGGTATATGGGGATTTGTGGGTCGTGGTGGTTCTTGGGGTAACTGGCGCAGTAGCGGGGCAGGCGGGTTTGATCCTAGCCCCTTTCCTGGGTTTCAACCAGGTGCTGGTGACGGAGGGATCATTCCTGGTTGTGATATTCCTTTAACATATCGAGAGCGTGTTGACACCATTCTTAAATACGGATTTGGCGCTTTAAGTAAAGACCCTGAAATCATTCATAAGAAGGCGGCGCTCAAGAATCGAATTAATATCCTCAATGAGATTGCAAAGATTACCGAGACTAATTTGCTTTATGAGCAGATGAAACCAGTTATGCATGGTATCTTCAATGATGCCTTGTTAATCTCAAGCAAGTGTCAAGCAATTCTCGAAGGCTACATTCTGGCACAAGATATTGCTAAAGACAAAACTGCTGTAAAAATTAAAACGTTTCAGGGTGAATTATTTGCAGTTGTTTATCAATATCTAAAACGGGCAGAACGAATACCAAACTCAGCGACTGGACAAAAACTAGACAGTGCTTTATTAGCACTGGGAGAAACTTATGCTAAGTTGGAGCGTAATCAAGTTGGGAGTAATGCGCCCAATCCTAGTTTTATAGAGCAACTTTGGCAGCTGCAGATGGGTGTCAGCACTGCAGCTGGATTAGGCAGTCAATTTGACCGCAGTGCAGATGCTTTGACCAGAGCATTACAGGGAGGGTTGGATCCTGCCAACTCATTGATCTTTGTTAGCAATCTGCTGCAAGCGGGAATGGGCGCGGCTTCACTGGATAACGCATTGCGAGATGACAACTTTGTGCAAAGATTGATCGACTTTGGCTTCAAGTATGCCAATTTTACCAGTCATATGAATCCACAGAGTTTTTCCGAGCCACAGATTCTCAATGGCTTGTGGTTTGGTAATTCTAAGCAAGTCCAGGCGGAAGTTAATAGTTTGTTTGATGGGTTAGAGACTCAACAGCAGCGTTTTAACCTGATGGCATTTGCTGATAATGCCATCAAGATGCTGCAATCCTCAACACTCAGTCACTTATCTGGCAATGCCTGGGTGCTAGAGCAGTTGATTGGATTAGGCAGTACCTACTTGGCACTCAATTCTCAACCAGGAGCTGTCAACTCAGAATTGCAATCCTTTCAGTTTCTTGATAGCCTCTTCCGGGCAAGCACGCCTCAAGGCATTGAGCAGGCGGCTCAACAGTTTGCTCAAGTACTCGGTGGGAATGAAGCCTTCCAACTGGGTAAAAAGTTACGATTCTATAGCTCTTTGTTGAGATCTGCCAAAAAAGTTCAACGAACTACAAGTACTACAAATCTGAAGCAACAATTCAGTCAGCCAGCTTTTATCGATCAGTTAATTGATTTAGGACAAGCCTATGAGCTACCAGGGGTAATGTCTGTCAACCATGCTATCAATCCCGCTGTCAATTTCTTCCTGGATACTCTCTACCGAGAAAGAAGTGAACGGGAAGTGAACAAAGCGGCGAAGGAACTGGCGGCATTTCTGGACGGGTTTGACCAACCACAAGAGCGACTGCAACTGTTACGACTTTCTAAAGATTTACTTAACAGTGCGGCTCAAATTGGTACCGTAAATAATGAAGGAACAAACAAGCGGTGGAGTGATTTGGTCGGATTGGGTCGGGCGTACGCCCTCCTAGAACCGACTACGCCTTCAACGAATCGGCCCTTAAACTTCTTTCTGGATACATTCTATCAAGCACGGGATTCTGATTATTTTGCCAAAGGAGATGGTGAACTGCGCCAATTCCTGCAACCCTTTGAGTTTGAGAATCGGGACAAGACTAGGAAGTTGCTAGCGTTAGAGAGGACTATGTTGGAGGCGTTGAACCTGGTAAAAGATCCAGCACTTCAGGCTCAACGAAAAGATCCAGCGTTTATCCAGCAATATTTGGAATTAGGTCGAACATATGCCTTTCTATCTCCCCAGGCAACGGCCGCTGGAAGTGTACCCCTCAAGTTCTTCCTGGATACCCTCTATCGGGCAGACGAGAGAGTAGACATTCAAAATGGGGCAAGAGAATTTGAGAGTTTATTTAAAGACCCCACCTCTAGACAATCATTATTTAATTCGCCTGAAGAGCGGGATGGTCTGCTGCAATTTACAAATGACATTCTGAGTGCGGTCAAACGAATTCCGTCGCTAGCAGAGCAACCTTATGCCAGTGTGCTGAATGGGCTGGTCAAATTAGGTGCTTCCTATGCCGCCCTCAAACCAGTCATTGATCCTGACTCGCTGGTTACGGAAACAGAAGAAAGCCAACTCAAATTCTTCCTCAATACTCTGTGGCAAGCCGAGGGACAGTCGGCAATTATTCAAAGGGGCGGCTATGAGCTTGCCAGCTTCCTCAATCCCTTACCGCCACCTCAACAGGTACAACTATTAACCCTGGAACGGAATTTCCTCCACGTGGTTCGCCAAACCCCGGAGCTAGGAAATAATATTCACAATCCAACCTTTCTAGACAATTTAGCTGGCTTAGGAAAAAGCTATGTTGCCCTGATGGGTGATTCTAACTCCACCGCATCACCGCATCTTTTCTTCGACATTTTGTGGCAGCGACAAGAGAAGGGAATTCCAGATGCCAAAACTCGGTTTCGGCAATTTGTGCAAGCTGTCTCTAACTCAAATGCAAATATCCCACAGTCCGAGAAACTCGACCCAGATGCACTGTTCTTTGGAATTCGATTGCTTCTGACAGCTAAGGGATCAACCCTACCTGGAGTTGAATCTTCTAGTACTCACCCTCCGTTGACATTGGCAGGGTTTGATAAGATTGCAACCCCGTTGGCTCAAGTCGCTCGTGAGTATGCCAATCTAGATCCTCAAACATCGAGTACAGTGCTTGGTTTTTTCCTCAACACTGTATGGGGGGCTGCCAACACTGGTTCCATTAGCGATCTGGCAAAAATTGAGCAGGGCGCTGAAGAGTTTAGAGATTTTCTGGGTACCAATCCTTACTTTGTTGGCTTTGATCCACTTGAACAGCCTCAAGTGCTGGAGTTTGTCGCCAAACTTCTGAAATTTGTTGATCTCTCCCCCAGAGTTACTGCCGAGCAGAAACAAAACCCAGACCTTTTAAGGCGCTGGATTGCGATGGGCAGAGCGTATGCTAAGGCACGTCCCTCCAATCCTTCAGGCACAAATATTCCAGACTATGGCATTAATAATCTACCGCCTGATTTCCTCAAGACTCTATGGAACACGCCCTTAGACAACGACAGTGGAATTGAGCAGAGTATTGCTCAACTGAATACACTGCTACAACGCCTTGAGATTGATGACCAATTTTGGTTAGCAGACCTCTCTAGCAAATTGATGAGTGCTGTGAGTCATGCGGTCAAGAAACTGCCAGAACATCTTGCTGAATTCCTCAACAATCCATTTGTCATTCTCTTTATCACTGGGATTATTGCAGCCACTGTGGCTATTTTAACTAAACCAGGAATAAACCTGATTGCTAGTGCAGTTCTAGGTGCTTTAGATTTAGTCTTCACCGTACTGACTGGTAGTAGCTTTGCGATCGGGTTGGTTCAGTTTGCACTGCTCATTGGTCAAGCCGATGCCAATGATGATGAGGCGATATCACAAGCAGGCGACAAACTAGCGAATGTCTTTCTAGATGCCGCTGGGCTTGCAGGCGGTGTGCTTGGAGCCATTAAGTTTGTACCCAGGTTGTTGCAAACCTTTAAGGCACTCAGGTTTGTTAGAAGCGTAGATGAGTTCCAAGCGGTCACTGGATTCTTGAGTAAGTTCGGAGAGAATCAAAAACTGGCTAAGTTTTTAGATGAGGCAGACGAAGCAGGTTTCAGATATTTGATTGACCTTGCTTCACATCTGAAGAGGAAGAGTGAAGGGGTCGCGGATGTGCTTCTGAACTCTTCTAAAACACTTGACGAGATCCTTAGTAAGGAAATCGACGACGCTAAGGCACTGATTGATGAGCTAAGTACAATTCTCAACCGTTCTGATATTGATGAGCGTCTATTAGTAGAGCTTCTAGAAATCCCAAACATCAATCTGGAAGTAATTTCCCGCTCTTTGAAGGGAGGCTTATCACCTCAGCAGATTGAGTCATTAGCGCCAGCTTTAGGATCTGGCTATAGGCCGCAATCAGTCCTAGACATATTGGAAATTGCTGCACAAGAGAATGTCATCATTCGGACGAGACCGACAAATCCGGAAGCCCCTCGATTGAGAGACGAAGGTTTTGCGGCAAAACCCCTATACGTGAAGTCAAAATCCATCAATGAATACGATACCTACATCGGTGCAAGGAAGGAGGATATAGGTAAGGTGGGATATTTTGAACCAACACTTGACTCAAATGCTTTAGACAAACTTGACCCTCAGATACGGGAAAAAATTATAAACAGATTTGACCGGAGAGCGAGTGAGTATGCAAACTTATCTGATTCTATTGAAAGAGCATTAAGTGAGGGAATGATTAGACTTGAGAATGGACTTGTGATAAACAATGTGCAAGGTTCACCAGGATTTGGCAAACCTTTTACTGGAGACATCGACACTTTTGATATTCTTGATTCAAATGGACAACCTGTAAGTTTAGAAAAGCAACTACAAGTTATGGATAAGCTTAGGAATAGGGTTGATGATGTCACGCATAATCATCATATGGAGCCAGGCTGGGGCGAAGTGTACACAGATCCAAACTATGAAATCAAGCAGTCGATCATACAACAGCATACATTTGGAACAACAAGCTCAGAATCATTAGTTGAGTACCGACCTGATGGAACAGTAGGACGCTCATATTACGGTAACCCTTCATCTCCGCGTATTTTGAATTGATTACGAGCAACTTACTGAAGTTATGTCTACATTTACTCCTTTCTCATTTGAAAGCCGTCAAAGCATTCTTCAAGAGTGCGTCGAGCTGATTTGTTGGCTTCATGACTTTGCAGATGGCTACCATCTTCACTCAATTAGAGGTACACCGGCTTTTATAGAAGCCTTACAATATGGGCATGCTCAAAAAGACAGGCTGCGTAGCCTAGCACAGCAGTATTCACACGGTCTACCGACTGTTCCGCTTTCCCGATGCCCATATTGTCAGATAATCAACCACCTTCCCTTCGATCACTACAATTTGGATGGATTATGGTGGCATTATGAACAAGATGTACGTGCTAGAGGAAGACAACAACTATGTCCTCACTTTTTAACCTTATCGGGAGCCGTAAAATTAGCCGACGAGATAATTTGGTCTCCTATCGAAGTCTTGCCAGGACCAGAAGTACCTTTCATTGTGCCGCACATGCTACAAGACGATTCAATCAAGGCAGTGATTTCCCAAATCAATGTGGGTGCACACACTACCTATCCGATTGTCTACTTCAGTCAGGTTAAGCCAGTCAAAATTGAGAATCCAGTTTGTGAGTGGGGGAAAAATGTAGCGGTTCTTGTGCAGAAGGATGGAGAATTTCAGAGTCTCTTATCTAGCTACTACCGCTATTTGGATAAGTATGGTGATTTCGATTTAGCCCCTTGGATTGCAAGGGGAAAAGTTTTATGGATTGAGCCAGATGACGAATTGTTCAATCTACGCTCTGAATCAGACGACCAATGCCCTTATCTTAATCTTTCTGGTAACCTTGGCGCGCTAAAGCTGCGCCAAGGTTGTGTTTGGTCGGAGGGAAAAAGAATACGTGGAGAATTGAAACCGAGAAAATAGATTCTTGTTAACTCAGTATTCTCTTCATATTAGCCATATCCTATTGACCCCAAGCTATACCAGGTAAAGAAGTATTCTAATCAGAGAAAGTAAATGCAAAACAATCAAGAAACTTGGCTCCAGTTTAGACCAGACGGCTCAATTGAAAAAGGGAACGAAAATGCTTCAGATCCCATCAGTCCAACCTTTCTCAAGCGATTTCAGTCTGCATCTGCATTAACTAAAGCTAGAAACTACGAACAAGCATTAGCAGCATATCAGCAAATAATGGCTCCCTTTGAGAATTCTCAGGAACAGCGAGAAGTGACATTAGACTTTTTGGTCGAAGTTGAACTCCAAAAAGCTTATTGCCTCACAAAACTAGGACGTTTTGAGGAAGCCATTGCTATCCTGGAAAGTCAGCGAATGCGGGAAGCCTATTTAGATCAACTCACTGTCCAACAGTACTATGACTATTACTTCCTATACGCTCTTGCCCTTGGCAACTTAAGACAACTGGCAGAGATGCATGAAAGAGCCATGTTGGCGCTCAATGCCGCGCAACACATGGGCAATCTGGAGAAATGTGAACAGGCGTGGGAACTTTCGCTTTACTTTGGTCAGCAGAGCGAGAACTGGGAGTATGTCTTGCAACAAAGTAGAGAGGCACACCAGTTTGGGATGAATCATGAAAGCATCTACTTGCAATGGATTGCCGGAGAGTTTACCTTTTACGCCCTGCGAGGACTCGGCAGAAAAGACGAAGCTAGAAGAGGTGCCCAAAAGATTTTAGAACGATACAGAAGTGGTAACGCACCCCAAAAAGTTCAAGAATGGGAAGCTTTACTTCAGTCCGTTCAGTAAGCCGCCCGTGAATGTCAATTCCCTGGTTACAGCGAACGGCAGTTTCTCCCTGGCTGCGGGCACTCTCGCCTCTCTCGCGGGAAACTGGTTGAGTGACGGCAGTTATCGGCTCTCTCTACAATCCAGAGACGCAGCAGGGCAGGCGATCTCATTCCTCACGGTGCCCTTTACCCTCGATCTGACGCCCCCCAACCTCTCGGTCTCAGGTCTCCTCGATGGCATTGCCTGGGATCAAGAGAACGGGGAACAATTAGAGGGTGAGGTGCTGAACTGGGAACCGGGGACATCGGTCGTCTATTACCTCGATGAGGATGAGTCGCAGGCGGTGCCCTTAGTGCTGGGCGCAACAGGCGGTTTCAATCGGCTGGTGCCGTTAGAGCACCTGCCACTGGGTCGCCATACGTTGACGGTGAAAAGTTCGGATATTGCAGGCAATGCTCAGACCATTGATTACCGCTTCCAGGTGAAGCAGGACACCCCACCCGTGGACAACGACCCCGATACCTCCGACCCCCAATCGGGCACTTCCAATAATCAAGGGGGCAATGGGTATCCCAACTTGGGTTTTTGGGGGACTGGCTGGGGTGGTGGCGGCAGCAATGGCGGTTGGGGTTGGTTGAACCTGGGCGGCGGCGGCGGCAATCCCGACTATTGGTCTCCGCCCCTATCTGGCAATGGCTATGGTCCCTCCGAGCCTCCTATCCCCTATGTGGAGCGGATTCAAGAAATCTTACAGACGGCAACTCAAGCGATGCCATTTGGCACCCGGCGGGGCGCACTCAAACGCCGCATGGCAGCACTCAATGAGTTGGCCAGCACGGTTGAGCAGGGCAGTCTCTATGACGAGATGCAGTATTCCCTCTATGGCATTTATTACCTGGCCAGCCAGATCGAGACCCGCTCCCAAGCGAAGAATATTGGTCACTTTCTGGCCACCCAGTTGAAGGACGACAATGATCCAGCCGTCAGAGTGCAGGCGTTGCAAACCACGCTGTTAGCGGCGGTGACCGAAGCGCTTGATGTCAATCAACCGGGGGGGCTAACCCTGAATCCGCAGCAAGTCGAAGGGTTGGCGCAAGCTGTCATGGAGATGGCGTATACCTACGCGATGTGGAATCCAACGGAACCAGAGGCAGGACAAATTACGCCGGGGTTCCTGAACGAGTTATGGCAGTCCCAGTTGGTGGGTGGCACGGGTAAGTTTAATCCTGTGGTGATTCAGATTCGAGAGTTGCTGACCGGGGTGAATGAGCCAGCGAAGGCGCTCAATTTCATCAATAATCTGCTCAAGGCGACCAATGAGGTGGATTCGCTGCGAGATGACCTGAAAGATCCCGTGTTCCTCAAGGAATTGATCCAATTTGGCTTCCACTATGCCAAGCTCAATCCCGACACCAGTTTGAGTAATGAACCCCAAGGATTTCTGGATGTTTTGTGGCGGGCACAACCAGACGATACAGCCGCGATTAAAACAGGGGCAGCAGGTCTTAGTGACTTCTTCGATGGAGCAAATACCCAAGCCAAGCTGGTGAAAAGACTAACATTCGCGAAAGACTTGATTGAGGCGGCGAAACTCGCTCCTTCAACGCAGGGGCAGGTGAAAGACCCACAATTCGTCGATGCGCTCATTGGACTCGGAAGTGCGTATGCAAAACTGGAGCCGATTGAGAGCGAGGTGACAAATCAAGATTTAAAGTTTTTTCTAGATACAGTCCTGAGAGGACGGAATATTCAAAAAGGAAGTAACGAGCTAGCCACGTTTCTCAGTCTCCCTGGCATCTCTAATAATCAAATTTTAGCTTTAACCTATCAGAAGAAATTGTTAGCTACAATGAGACGAATAAATAGCTTCCAAGGAGACTTAAATGATATTGCCCTATTGTCTGCTATTTCCACTTTAGCCACTGCCTCAACACTACATTATCTGAGTCTTGGAGCATCTAAGAGAGCTGATTCCTACTCAGTCTCCGGTGCAGTGTGGGATGCAATCTCAAATGAGGACTTGTCGATAGTTGCTCAAAATATGCAAACATACATCAATACGAGTAAGGCGATTAACTCTGTCAATGATATTCTAATCGCTACATTTGCATCTCTACAAACTTACATCGGCAGTAAACCAGCTCAGCCTCAGGCATCTTTATTAGTATCGAATCCTCCAATACCAATAGATCCTATTCCTGGCAGTGATTCAACTACTATTGAAGCAAGGACTTTGGAGCCAGAAATCCAAAGAAATCGTACAGATTTACGAGTGGGCAGATGGACAAGCAGTAACTCCGAAAACTGGCCTAAACTTTCAAGTATTACGAATCGATCAACAACACCATTAGTTGAAGTGGCCTCCAAAAAGGCACTTATAGTAGCACCTTTCGTAAAAAGTGATAACTTGTTAGATGCGTCTTTACCTTACACTAAGAATGAAATCTCTACTATTCAGGAAGTTCTTAGAAAAGAGTCATTTCAAATCGAATTAATTGGTGTCAGTGAAACAACTGAGAATAAGTATGATGACATTATTGAAATTCTTCGAAGTAAAGACCTTGGCGATTACGGAGTAATTGTTTGGGCAGGACATGGGTTTGCTGCAGGTCAGCAGGACTTTTTTCTAAACACTGACTACCCTGTGACAATAGAATCTGTAAATAGAAATAGACAAGATATTCTTGATAGAAGCTTACTGTTTAGAGGAAAGTATAGCAACGACCTCTCCGCAGGTGAACTATCAATTGGTTCTGGATTTATCACGACTTACTCAACTAATCAGAACTCAAATTCTATCGTGTACATTAGCACCTGCGAATCACTTCTTAATAATTCAATGTCAGATTCTTTTCTAAGTATTGGCGCAGGTGCATTCTTTGGTTACACTCTTACCACTGGTGATGAGTGGGCATACGAGCATGGAGAAGCATTATTTCGAGCTTTATCTACAGGCCGCGCAACTTCTCCTAATGAAATTCCAGGTTTAAATGATAAAGAATTTATCGTTCGACGATTCCCTGGTGCTGAATTTGCTCAACGAGGAGAGCAGAATATTGTTTTAGTCAAGAAGTCATAGTTATTAGGTGATCTGGAATCATGAGCCACAAAAAACTACTTGGAGTATTTTGTTTGAACCTTATTATTTACACAACTTGGACAAAACCAGCAACATCAGAGTCTGTGAATTCTAATAATTACTTCAACGACTTATGTCTAAATAAGAATGCTTTTTCCCAAATGGATAAAGAAACTATTTCTTCTTTAGAGGACGCAGTACGTTATACTGAGAATCCTATGATTAAGCCTCGAATAAACCAAAATTCGAGCTGTACAGAGTTGCTCCAATTCTTACCCATAATGGAAGAATTAGACATTAAAGTATCTGAAAATTTAAGTTTTTTGCGTTTCTTGCCAAAGCTTAAGAAACTTACTCTTCGTGAAAATCCATTTGTGAAAGTGAATTTAGAGGCTATAACTTCACTCAAAAATCTTGAATTCTTTGAGTATATAGGGAATGAAAGAAATATATATAATGCAGGAGATCATAGGTTAGATATAAAATCTTTAGCAAGCCTTGAAAACTTAAGAAAAATCAAAATTAGTGGTCCAATCAAGAATCCAGAAATTATTGGAAGTCTTAGAAGAGTAACTGATCTAAACCTATCTTTGACAGGAATTCAAGATATTAGCTTTATTAAGCATTTCCCTCAATTGTCGTCTCTAGATGTTTCAAGAAATGGCCTTCGAGATATTTCTTCATTATCTAATATTATTCATTTAACTAGCTTAAATTTAGGAGGAAATAAGATAAGTTCTATTCGTCATTTATAGCATTTCCCGCCCTAATGAGGTACAACTAATAGGAACAGACCTAATCTTTTCTTAACTGTCAGATGAAAGCATACTCCCTTGATCTGCGGCAAAAGAT
>JAIXUR010000327.1 GCA_027483425.1 Cyanobacteriota bacterium
GTTGGCCCCCAGCTGGATCGGTTCTCGCCGGTTGACCCCAGAGATTGGCAGGGTGACGCTGCCGCTCAGCACCTGGGACCCCAGGTCGGCGTAAAAGGCATCGATGTAGAGGCCAAAGCTGTTGTACCAGACCTCGATCTCGCCCCCCAGCAGAAAGACATCGCTGAGGTCAAGGCTGGTGGCTACGCTACCACCGCTGGCCCCGGTGCTCACCGAGGCTCGGGTGAGCTGTCGATTGCGGGCGGCGGCGGCTAACGCGGCTCGGCCTCTGGGGCTGAGATCGGGCGTAAACTCAACATCCTGAATGCTGCGGCCCCCTAGCTCGATCTCAAGGTCGCCCAGATCCACAAAGGACTGAAACAACAGCCGCCCACTAATGTCAAAGGGAACTTCCAGGTAAGGCCGCAGCTCGACCCGCCAGGGGCTGACCGGGGGCGGTGGGGTCACCTCCAGGTAGGGGGTGATCGGGGCATACTGGGCAATGGTCTGGGGCTGAGCGCTGCCGCTGGTGGCCGGGCCAGTTGGCACAGCTAAGGGCAAGTCGCTTAACCCAGCGGCGGTGGTCGTTACGTCGGCCAGCAGGGCTGTTGGTGTTGAGTTGAAGGGAATCGCCGCAAAGGAGAGATCGGCCTCGGCTGCATGGATGGGGGCCACCGCTGGGGTAAAGGGATCGGCGGGCAAGGCCAGGGTTTCGGCGGCGGTGATCATCGCTGGATCGGCGGGGGCGATCGCAGGGGTATCGGCTCTAGCTACATCCAGGCTGCCCAAAATGCCCAGGGCCACTAGCCCAGAGGCAAACTTAACTGTCGGTAGGATCCGTTGACGCGCCATGCCCTTGCTCTTTTGCTAAAGAAGACCTTCAGGTCAAGGGGGATAGATCAGCGATCGCGCTATCCCCCTTGACCGTGTCAATTCTAAGGGCTTTCTTCTCCGGCAACGCGTCGAAGCCGTCCGTATTTTTGACCTGTATTTTTACAATTAGGGAGATGCCATTAACGCAACTATCATCTTCTACAAATACTGGCTGTAGTCTTGGCTTAGGTACAACGCCCGCTCGGCCTTGCGCCGCCGCTCTAGACCCGGCAGCACTTCGCCGCCCGCATAGACCCAGCGCAAAAACTCATCGGCGGCCCCGGCAAAATCTCTGCCGTTGTGTTTTTTGAGCAGGGTCGAGTCTTGGTAGGCCCCCAGGCCGACATTGAAGGAAAACGACACCATGGCCGAGAACTGGTCTGAGGTGGTGGCGGTGGTCACGGCCTGGGTGACCCCGGCTTCAAAGACATTGAGATCCTGCCGCAGAATGGTTTCGGCTTCCGCCGTGGTGATGGTCATGCCAGCATAGACCGTCGGCGACCCCGCCATGGAGGTGTGGCCGTAGCCGATCGTCCACACCCCCACAGAATCTTGGTAGGCGGTGGTGCGGAGCCCTTCGAAGGACTTAATGATTTCAACCCCGGCGTCGTTGGTTTTGCCGGAGGTGGCTGAGGGCGGGGGCGGGGGCGGGGCCACCCACTGCTCGGGCTCCGGGGCACCGGTACCCAGGGCAATGGTCATGGCGCTGGGGGCGTCGGGCCGCAAAAACCAGGCTTCCATGCCCGTTACGTCGATGGTCTGCTCTTTGGGATTGTTGGTGGAGGGATATTTGGTGATGCGAGACAGCCAGGTGTTTCCCTGCATCAGATAGATGGCGTTGTCCGTTTCTTTAATCCAGGTGCCCATGGTCTGCTTTCCCTTAGTAACCGTAATCCCACCGGGCGTTGTAGCCTCGGGTGTCAATGTGGGTGAACACCGTTGAGCTGGCTAGGCCGCCTTTGCTGCCCCACCAGGCATCGAGGTCGGCGTAGACATCGTAGGGATGTTTGCCCGGCACGACAAAGTCAACCGCATCCCCAGACATGTGGCGAGACTGGGAGGCTCCCCCCACCGCCGCATTGGTGGCCGGGTCTCGATACCAGGAATTCACTTGAATGGGGACACCGCCATAGCGTTGGCGAACATCTTCCATTACCTTGGCCACATTTAAAATGCCGTAGACAATGCCAGAATTTTCGGGCTTGCGGTAGTAGCCGGTGGAGGGGTCAGCGTGGACGGATTCTCCCCAGGTAAAGTGACCCCGTTCACCGTACTGGGTCTGGGGATAGATGGGGTCGTTGGCGTAGTAGGTGCCCGAAAATCCAGGAAACGTCAGGGCCATGCCCCGGTCGGCTGGGTTGGCGGGCTGGCCGGGGCTGCCGCTGTCGTCGGGCCGGTTGCCAATTTCAGTGCCCGAAATTTTAATATCTGGCACAAAACAGTACCAGGTGTTGCGCTTTTTCGGCCCTAGATAGGCCCCCTGAAGAGCTACCTTGACGTGGTTTTTCTCGGGTTGGTCGTAGGAGTTGACCAAAAAGACGGTCTTCTTTTTGACTAGAACCTTTTCGTCGGCAGACAGCTCTGAAGACATCGCTGGAGATGCCTTAAATACGGTATCGCCAATGGTTTCCAGGGTTTGCTGTTGACCGGAAATCTGGATGTCTGGGGTGTAAACGTACCAGGTGGTCTCTTGCCCGGAGCCCAGGGTGGCCTCCGCCAGTTCAACTTGGGTGTGCTGGTTAGCGGCGGGTAGGGAATGGATCAATGTGAGCTGGGTTGCATTGCTAACAAAGACCTTAGCGGTCGCAGGCAGCTCCGACGACTGCTTGGGTTCCAGTTTGAAATAGGTGTCGCTGATCACCGTCAGGGTAATGTCGACCACCAGTTCGGTATCGGGGAAGTACACATACCAACCAGTGTTTTTTTGATCGCCCAGGGTGGGCTCGAGCAGTTCCACCAGCCAGTGGCTATTGCCCACGTCGGTGTAGGACTGGATGTTGAAACTGGAGCCCTTTTTCACCAGTACCTTTTGGGCGTTGGTCAGTTCGCTGGATGATTTGGGGCTGAGCTTGAAGTAGGTGTCGCTGATCACCTTGAGCTGGGCCCCGCTGTGGTTGGGGGGGGCCACGGTCTCGGTGCCGTTGCCAGGCCGTTCGGGCAGGGCTGGCGTTGAGCTGGCCGGTTCGGGTTCAGGGGCCCCGGTACCGACGGCCACGGTCATGCGTCTGGGTTTATCGTCTCGGCCAAACCAAGACTTTACGGTCTTGATATCCACCACCTGCTCTTGGGGGTTGGTCTGGGAGGGGCGTTTGATCACCGAGGCAATGTAGGCATTGTCTTCCATCAGGTAGATGGCCTGGTCGGTTTCTTTAATCCAAGTTCCCATGGTGGTGCTTTCCTCTATTGCTGGCCTGTGCGGCTTCCTTAAAGACTGGCTAGTGAAGGCTATAGGTAAGCCTAGCAATAGAACGCTATCTCAGGGTAGCGGTGGCAATCTGGCCGTTGCGGCCCACATCGAGATCGAGCTGCTGGTTATTGCGATCGAGCCCCATTAGACCGGGGGTCTCCACCACCAGATTCCAGCCGTCGGCCTGGAGCTGGGCGATCGCCGCCGCCACCGGCATACCCACCAGGGTTTGCGGAAACACCGCAGTGGGGTTGACCGGTTCGAGCCCTAACCAGGCCCGCAGGGAGTCGTTGATGGCCTGGCGCTGCTCCAGGGTCAGCACGGATCGAAGGGCCAGATTGCGGGCATAGACCAGGTCGTCAAGGGCGCGTTTGGCGGCGACGGCCTGGTTGCGGGCTTGGGTCAGGGCGTCATCGGTCGTTGAGGGCACCAGCCGATCGTTGAGAACGGTCAGGGCTTCACCGTAGGCGGTTGTAGCGGCTTCAATTTGGGGTTGGTAGGTGGCAAAAATGGCGTCTAGCTGGGCCACCTGGTCGGGGGTCAGGTTCCCCAGACCCAGGTCTGGGGTGGCGTCTGGTTGGCCTGGTTGATGGCTAGGGGTGCCAGGGGCGCTAGGGGCCGTGACCATGGGGGCGGTGGGCTGCGCCAGGGGCATGCTCTGGGGCAAGCTGGGCGGGGTCTGGGCCGCCATCGGTGTAGACCAGACACTGACCAAAGCGACCAGACCTAGCCCAGCATAGACCGGGGTGAGACGGTGGGGGGCTGGCATCAGTGAACTCCTTTTGATAGCGATCGGCGGTGCTTGACCGATGGGGTGCATCCCACAGACCCGCTGGCCCCAAGCTTTCCCTGGCCTAGGCTGGCTTGGTGATGCTTAGCAAGTTGTAGTGTAGGACAGAAAGATAAGGAGGTTATAACCTTGGGTGACTCCTGGACAATAGTTTCCCCGATGGTGGGCCGTGCCCTACAGCGGCTACAGGCACTGGATAAGTAGGAAGGCGCAATGAAATATGAAACCTGCGTAGGATGGGCAAAGCATCGCGTGCCCATCATCAGGACGATGGGCACGGGCTTTGCCCTTTGCCCATCCTACGTTTAATGACAACCACCCACTTAAAAGCTGGAATCTTCTTGCCTGGAAATCTCCTTGCGATCGCAGCGGTGATCGCAATTTAGAGGATGGGTAGAGCATGGGGGATTGAGAGGAGTGAGCGTGATCATGCTGTTTACCTGACATCCCATGAAACTGGATCATGTTGTCCCCTGGGGCAGAACCTTGGCAGAATACCAGCTCATGTTTGATCTGACTAACGCCGATCTAGAGACTCAAATTTTGGGTTGTGGGGATGGGCCAGCCAGCTTCAATGCTGAAATGAAAGCCCTGGGGCATACCGTGGTTTCCGTCGATCCGATCTATCAATTTTCCGCTGACCAAATTAGGCAGCGGGTGCAAGCTACCTATGATCCCATCATCTCCCAGGTCAGGCAAAATTCGCACCGCTACCGTTGGCATACCTTTCACGATGCCGATCAACTGGGTCAAGCCCGTCTCGCGGCCATGGAGCGGTTTTTGCTGGACTACGAAGCGGGTCTGAGCGAAGAACGTTACCTCTGTCAAGCGCTGCCAAACTTGGATTTGGCTGACGATCAATTTGAGTTGTGTCTGTGCTCGCACCTGCTTTTTTTATATGCAGAGCAGCTCTCTCTAGAGTTTCATCTGGCGGCGATCGCGGAACTGCTGCGAGTGGCTGCGGAGGTGCGAATTTTTCCGTTGCTCACCCTGGGTGGAGAACCCTGCCCATACCTGGAGATCGTCCTTGAGGCGCTGCACCGGGATGGGTTTGAGGCGCGGGTACAATCCGTTGCCTACGAGTTTCAACGGGGTGGCCATCAAATGTTGAGGGTGAGTCGTGGCGAACCCGCCGACTCCCAACGGCCCTCATGGTGAGGGGATGGTTGAAAAGGGTATTTTTGGGTGCTGTTCGGCCTAGCCTGCATTATTCATGATGGTTTCCAGGGGTCATTAACTTGGTCCCCAGAATCGGTGATTGCTAACTGCGAAGGCATTGCCCCTCTCGATCTGGCCACCGCCGATCTATTCGATCGCTACTGGACGGAGCTGATGAGTAGCTAGCGGCCACGCCCGTCTCGAACCCTTAGGCGCTGATCAGCGGTATCGCCTTGGCTTTAAAGTCGGCTTTGACCAGGGCACTCACCGCCGCCTCGGGGTCTTTGACCCGAAACTGGGCCCCGAGCCGCACAAACTGCCGGTGCTGGTTAGCCCCGATCACCGCAATCACGGGGACGCGGGCATACTTGGGGTCATCCCCCTGGTTGTTGCGAATCACGTTGCGCAGGCGGTGCTGCTGCTCAATGTCGCCCGCCAGGCGCGGGTCAAGCTCTACCATGACCATGCGCACGTCTTCGATCGGCTCGGCATCGTCGATGATGAACTGCACACGGTCGTCGCGGCGATCGACCTTGCCCCAGATCATCAGGCGCTTGTCTGCCAGGATATGTTGCCCAATGCGCTCAAAGGATTTGGGAAACACCACCGCCTCTGATTGGCCGGTGAGGTCTTCAATCTGGACGATCGCCATGCGGTCCCCTTTTTTGGTCACCACTGGCTTCACCGCCGCCAAAATGACGATCGCACTGAGGGTGACGTTATCGGGCTGTTCGTGCAGTTCGCTGAGGTTAATGGGGGCCAGCACCCGCGCCGATCGCTGCACCGACTTGAGGGGATGGTCGGAGATATAAAAGCCCAGCAGCTCTTTTTCTTGGCGGAGCTTTTCTTGGGAATCAAAGTCTGCCACCGGGGGGGCTTGGGGGGCGGTGTCGTAGCTAGCGGCGGCGGATGTTGCCTGGGTGTCGCCGCCGCCGAGCATCATATCGAACAGGTTGCCCTGGCCAATGTCGCGATCCTTGGCTCGTCCCTGGGCCCAGTCGACGACCAGCTCCAGATCGCGCATGAGCTGGTTGCGGTTGCGGCCAAAGGCATCGAGGGCACCGGAGAGAATCAGGGCCTCCAGGGCGCGGCGGTTAACGGAGTGGAGATCGATGCGATCGCACAATTCCGCCAGCGACCTAAACGGCCCCTCTGCCTCGCGGTTCTTGAGAATGCACTCGATCGCCCCCAGACCCACATTGCGCACCGCCGAGAGGCCAAACAAAATGCTTTTGTCCTCGGGGGTAAAGTCCACTAGGGAGCGATTGATATCGGGCGGCAGCACCTCAATGCCCATGGCGATGCAGTTGGCAATGTGCATCTGCACCTTGTCCTGGTCGCCGCTGTTGGAGGTCAGCAGCGCCGCCATGTACTCCACGGGGTAGTTGGCCTTCAGGTAGGCGGTCTGAAAGGTAACAAACCCGTAGGCAGTAGAGTGAGACTTGTTGAAGCAGTTAGCGGCCACCGGGCCATCGGCCAGCAAAAAATTGTGGTCATGGGCGACCCCAATGTCGTAGACGGGCTGCACTCCCAAGGACTGACGACTGACAATTTTGACCACGACTGACCTCTTGATAAAACTGCACACCCAAGACTTCTATCTTCCTAGGCCTCTGGCTCAACCCCTAATGCTCTCAACTGAGCTGCCAGACGTTCTGCCCGTTGAGACTCCTGTTCGGCTGGGGTGAGCATCCACTGCTGGTCGCGATTATACCAGCGCAGCCACAGGCGGTTTATGCCCTGGTATTCTCCTTCCCACAGGCCCAGGCCCAATTCGGCATCTTCTAACCAGACACCCTGCCCTTCGATAGGCAGAGGATGGTAACGGGTCATCATCAGGCCGAAGGGCTGTAGCTCGTTAGTGTACCGGTTAAAGACGATGTAGTAGGGAATTCTCAAAATTTGCTCATAGACCGTCCATTTGTTGGGCGGCTTGCTGGCGTCACGCAGGGTACGGCCCAGGTCTTCGGCCTCGGTACCGGGCGAGAGTAGTTCTACAGCGACCAAAGGAGTTACGCCTTCTTGCCAGGTGACGTAGCTCAAACGCAGGTCTTGCTCGTTGTAGAGGCGAGACACCCCTAATACGCCAAACCAGTCGGGGCGTTTGTACCACTGCACATGGTTAGAGTCGTAGTATAAGTTGAGGTCGCTGGCAGAAAAGATCTGGTCGGCGGAGTAGGTGGGTGGACGAAAAGTGAGACGCAGTAGCTCAGGCTGGAGCAGGTGAAACTCATCGGGCAAACCAGGCTCCTCCGGGTTTTCGCTGGGAAGATCGTACATGGTGGGCAGGGTGGCTTTGGCGGATTGTGGAGGGTTAGTTTGGTACATAGTGCCGTCACCAGAGTGCAAAACAATCTAACAGGGGGGTCATGCCTGTAGAGGCGAGTGCTGGTCGCCAAGGTAACTGGGTGGCGATCGCGTCTTTAATATCTATCAGGATACAAGGCAAATAAGTAGGGCAGGCCGACTCAACTGTCTGCCCATCAGCTCAGTCATCCCTGGGCTGATGGGCCTGGTGAACCTATTCCAGGTGAGACATCTGCGGACAGCGCCAAGGCCTCCGAGCTCTGCATAGCCACCGTTCGAGTAAATGGCTTAATGCAAGAGAATACAGGTACAGACGCTCCCCGTCAACCGTAGAACCCAAATGCTCCGTAAGGCACGCTATGGACTGTGGAAGTACATCACAGGCTAGGAAAGGGAACTGCGAATCATTTGGATCGCTTGCTTTAGGGGTTCAATATCTTGATGACAGATAAAATAAACTTCCTCAGCATCAATATTGAAGTAATCGTGGGCTAATAGATTTCTAATCCCCGTTACGCCCGCCCAATTGATCTCAGGATGTTGATCAAAGAAATCTTGATCAATCAACTTGCCAATTCGCTGAACATTTTCGCCGATCGCAATCAGCATCATTGCGATCGCATCCAACCGATCTAACCCCGATTCATCTCGCAAAAAGTCCTCAGGCGATTGAATACCTGAAAACCGCCGTTCAATGCGTCTGATCGCTTCTTCGGTTTCTAGAAATAGCTCCAGAAGCAGAGGCCGATCATACATACACAGCCTCGTGGTCAATTCTGATTTTGAGATACGGGTTCATGCCATGCCAGTATCGAACCACATCGACATTTTTTCCAAAGATCTCTTCTAGCTCAGCCTTAAGGCAAGCCCGTTTTAGCATATCAGGTCGCATGTGAACAACAACATCAAGGTCGCTACCTTCATGGGCTTGGTCTCTAGAGACTGAACCAAAAACGCCGATCTGGCTGACTGAATACCGCTCTGCCAAGTCAGCCTTAATGGCGCGTAGCTGAACCAGCACCCCATCTCTATCAACTAAATTGACTGATTGAATCACCATAGGGAAGTCTCTGGCTCAGCGTTTGAGCTTATGTCTACAGTTTAGCGGCAACAGTGGTCAGTAGTTGCGATGCAATGCCTGCCCTCCTAATCGGGCAGTTCCTCAGTGAACCGGTCGATCGCATCCACCATACCTTCAGAATACGACTCTAGAACAGTGGCGCAAACATGGAGGTCGGCAAGCGCCTGGCTAAATTCTTCGTCATCAGAATCTGAGGCTTCGAGGGTTTGAATAGCCGTAATGGCCTTCTCAAGCCGAGGCCGATACTCTGCTAAATATCGCTTGAGGCGAGTCAAGGACGATTGCGAAATAGCTTGAGTCATAACTTAAGTCTCCTTTCAAGTTTGGCAATTTGTTGCCGACAGTTAGCTA
>JAIXUR010000049.1 GCA_027483425.1 Cyanobacteriota bacterium
ATTGCGTGCCATTCTTCACAAATATCTTTTTGGAATCTGGCAACTGCGACGAGACCTTGGGTTCGGTCTTAAAGAGGGTATCGCTCACGACCCGCAGCCTGATGCCGGTCAGCACGTCAATATCGGGGGTATAGACAAACCAACTGCGGTTCTTTTTGTCGCCAATGGTGGGCTCGCGTAGCTGCACCTGCCAGTGGTTGTTGCCTACGTCGACGTAGTACTGAATGTCGAGGGTGGTGCCGTTGGGAACCATCACCTTCTGGGCATCGGTCAGCTCACTAGACAGCTTGGGCTGGAGCTTGAAGAAGGTGCTGCTCTTCACCCGCAGGCGAAGGCTGTTGACTGGGCTGGTGGTTCCCCCGCCTCCAGCCGGGGGCGGCGGCGGCGTACCTCCTCCCGTGGGGGGTGGAGCCACCGTAGAGCCGCCGCTGGCCTGCTCGGGCTCAGGGCCCCCGGCCCCCACTGAAACAGTCATGGCCAGGGGGGCATCCGATCGCATAAACCACTCCCGCATACCCTCCACATTCAGCACCTGCTCCTTGGGGTTCGCGGAGGAGGGGCGCTTCTGAATGCGGGAGATCCACTGGTTTCCCTGCATCAGGTAAAACGCTTCGTCGGTTTCTTTAACCCAGGTACCCATGGTTGTCACTCCCTAAACACAGTGGCCCCTAAACGCAGTGGCCGAAACATCGCCAATAACATCATGGCCCATCCCTACAGTGGCGGTGCCAATCCGTAAAGATGTCTCCTAGCTATGAATATTAGAGTCTATTAGATCAGATAGCGCAGTTTTGTAGCCTAATGACCCAGGTTTTTTACCCAATACCGTGCGGCGGGGCTTGGGCCTCGGGTGCTGGGTTTCAGGTTTCAGGCCTAGTTGGCTGACGTAGACCGCAGAGTACTAGTCGGAGGGTGCTTTCAAAATTTGTGCGCTGAGGTCAGTGCGTCCAGTTTCAAAAAAGCCGAGATCAGCCAGAACAGAGGGATCTGGGCCAGTCAGCCACCCCCAGCTTTGGTAGATCAACGGCAGGGCGCTGCCGCCAATCAGCAGAGCGATCGCCAAACTCAAGGCGCTATCGACCCAAAACCAGTGAAACAGAGCCATACACACCGCCCCCACCAACACCCCCAGGGAGCTGGCCAGGTCAGCGACCACGTGCAGCAACGCGCCCCGCAGATTCAAGGATCCCTTGCCCTGGTCCTGATCTTGGCCCTGGCCGTGCAACAGCCAGACCCCAAACCCGTTAATGCCTAAGCCCACCAGCGCCGTACCCACCATGGGCCCACTCACCAGGGCGGTAGGCCTGGCACCCCAATGATGCCAGGCCTCAAGGGAAATCAGCGCCGCCATGACCAGCAGCCCGACCCCGTTGATCAGCGCCGCGATCGCCTCCAAATGCAGTTGCCCAGGCCGGGAGCGGGCCAGCGTCAGCCGCGTTAACCAACTGGCCGAAAGCGCCAGACCAATCGCCCCCACGTCGGTCAGCATGTGCCCGGCATCGGACTGTAGCGACAGGCTATGGCTGTGGCTACCCACCAACCACTCCACCACCGCAAACCCCAGCACCAGGCTCAGGAATACCCCCAAGCGCTGCCGATCAGCCTGCTCCAGACCACAGGCACAGGGCAAAGAAGAAGTCGAATGAACCGAAAAACCCATGGACAAAACTAGCAAACCACAGACTGGGACAAGTGCTCTAGCATTTTGGCACGCCTCGGGCGTAGTGGCGTCAACACCAGACAGTTTCACCGTCGTCCAGTCTGCCCACCCCTCCTGACTCCTATATTCTTCCTTCCCACCCCCGCCTGGCCCCCTAGAATCAGGTTTAGAGATCACCTACCACCATCCAACCCACACCCATGCCCGTTCTCAAGCTACTGCTGGTGCGCCATGGCCAGTCGGTGGGCAACACTGAAGGTCGCATGGAGGGGGGCAGCTCGACCCAGCTCACCCCCCTGGGGCAGCAGCAGGCGCTGCGACTGGGGCAGCACCTAGCCGCCAACCACTGGCACCCCACCCACCTCTATTGCAGCCCCCTCGAACGCGCTAGAGCGACCCTGGCGGCCCTAGCTGGGGAGTCTCCACCCCATTCCGCTCAGTTCTCTTCCGTGACCCTAGGATCTCGCCCGCCCGTGCCCGTGACCTGGCTCGAGGACCTCAGGGAGTACGATGCTGGCATCTTGACCGGCCTCACCTGGGCCGAGGCCCGCGATCGCTACCCCGATCTCTGCCACCAGCTCGAAACCAGCCTCGACTGGCAGCCCATTCCCCAGGCCGAAACCCTAGATGCGGGGCAGGCTAGAGCGCAGCGCATAGTGGATCACCTGATCGGCCACCACCGCAATGGCGATCGCGTCCTCGTGATCAGCCACCACTGGATTTTGCAGCAGATCATTGCTCGGCTCCTGGGCTGCGATCGCGCTTGGGGGCTGCCCATGGGCCACACCGCCCAGTTTGAGTTCTGGCTCGACTGCGATCGCTGGGCCGACCCCGGCCCCAATCGCCTCAACACCGAGCTATGGCGCATCCAGCGGTTCAACGACACCACTCACCTGGAGTAGGGAGGTGGGTGGTGGTGGTGAAGACCCATGGGTCAGGCTCTACCGTTTACAAGCGAATCGCGGTGCCAATGTACATCACCCGCTGATCGTCGTCAAAGCGAGCTTCAAAGTTACCCGTTGATTGGTAGAGCCGATAGGCCGCCAGGGTTTCAGCCACGGTGCTGCCGAACAGGTTAAAGCCCGCCATGGTCACTGACCCAAACCCCGATTGGTTGAGCATGGCCCTCAGCTCCTCGGGCGTGATGAACTTGTTCCAGTCGTGGATGCCCACCGGAATCTGGCGCAGCAGGTTCTCCAGCAGCCAGATCATGACGAGGCGCGATCGCCCTGTACGGTTAATCGTGTCAAAGCAAACGATCCCCCCTGGCCGCAGGACTCGGCTCATTTCCGCCACGGCGCGCTGAGGGTCCACCACATGCTCCAGCACATCAACGCACACCACCACGTCAAACATCGCCGCCTCAAAGGGCAGCGCCTCCGCTACACCCCAGTGGTAGTGAATCCCTAACGCCTGCTGCTCGGCATGGGTCTGCGCCGCCTCAATGCACTGCGCCGACTGGTCTACACCCCACACCTGCGCTCCGCGATGGGCCAAAAATTCGCAGGTAAACCCGCCGCCACAGCCCACATCTAACACCCTCAGTCCCGGCCAGGGGGGCACCGCCCGATCAAAATACTGAAACCGCAGCGGGTTGAGGCGGTTGAGGGGGGCAATGGTAGCGGTGGCCTCCCACCAGCGGGGAGCCTGCTGGTCGTAGAAGGTAAGGTTGTTGCGCGGTACTCTCAAAGGGGTTTTCCTGGGGTCGTCCCATACCTGAGCAGCGCCAGTTTACCCCTAGGATTACTCCCCCCGTTAAAACTCCACACGGGCATCCAGAATAAACGCATCGGTGAGCTG
>JAIXUR010000189.1 GCA_027483425.1 Cyanobacteriota bacterium
ATTGCCCATGCCGGATTTACAGCAGTTCTACGATGCCTGCGACCCCACGCAACCGCTGCGGGGTAAGCGCTACTACATCGATTTCTCGACCGTGCGCGGCGGCGACATTGTGCAAGAGCTGGAGCGCAAAATTGCCCGCCTGGCCCGCAACCGACCGACTACCCAGCTGTTTACCGGGCACATTCGCTGCGGCAAATCGACAGAGCTGTTGCGCCTGAAGGATGGGCTGGCTCGGCGCAGCTACGAGGTGATCTATTTTGAGTCGGACCGCGACCTAGAAATGGCCGATGTGGAAATTTCTGACATTTTGCTCAGCATTGCCCACAACGTGGGCGAACACTTGGACAGCATTGGTATTGTCACCAAGCCCACCTACCTAAAAAGCCTGTTTCAAAACCTGGTGGGCACCCTGCGCACCCCCATGGAAGTCTCTGACGTCAGCTTTTCGGCGGGCATTGCCAGCATCACCGCCTCCGCCAAGCAAAGCCCCGACATGCGCAGCCAGCTACGGCAATACCTGGAGCCGCGCACCAAGAACATCATTACCGCCATCAACGACGAGCTGCTGACCCCCGCCAACGATCGCCTTCAGCAGCAGGGCAAAAACCGCCTGGTGGTAATTATGGATAACCTCGATCGCATTGACAGCGCCATGGGATCCCAGGGGCGGCTCCAGTCGGAGTACATTTTTGTCGATCGCGGCGAGCAGCTCAAGCAGCTCGACTGCCACCTGGTCTATACCATTCCCCTGGAACTGATGTTTTCTAACGATTTGGTCCGGCTAGCCAATCGTTTTGGCACTAACCCCATGGTGCTGCCCATGGTGCCGGGGCAAGACCGGCGGGGTGACCCCCACCCCCAGGGGATGGCTCTCCTGCGGCAGATGGTGCTGATTCGGGCCTTTCCCGATCTGAATGTGGCCCAGCGCATTGACGCCGTAGGCCACGTGTTTGACGACATGGCCACCCTCGATCGCCTGTGCCAGGTGAGTGGTGGCCACATGCGCAACCTGATTCGCCTGCTGGATGGCTGCCTGCGCAAGCAAGACCCACCTTTTTTGCGCGATACCCTAGAGGCGGTGATTCGCAACGAGCGCGACAGCTTGATGGGGCTGGTCAGCGATCGCGAGTGGGATCTGCTGTTGCAGGCCGTCTCGCGCCAAGATGTGCAGGGCGACGAAGACTACAACATTTTGGTTCGCAGCCTGTTTTTGTACGAGTACCGCGACGCCCAGGGCCGCTGGTTTGGCCTTAACCCCCTGCTGGCCGAAACCGATCGCTACCGCAGCTGGCTCGCCCAGCAGCCCCGGCCATGAGCAGCCCCGACCTGAACGGCCCCAACCTGAACGGCTTAAGCACGACTGAAATCTTGGCCCACAACCAGGCGGCCCTGGCTGAGCTCCAGCGGGCCATTACCCTGCGGCCCCACCGATTTTCCCTGGTGCTGGCCCGGTGCAACTACGCCCGGCTCCAGCGGATGGTGGTCGCGCATTTGAAAACGACCACCCCCCTGGTGGAGCTGGCCTTGCCTGCCCAGGTCACAACCCTACTACAGGCGCTAACCAGCCTCGCCCCGTCCCCCGGTGCCCTCATGGTGACGGGACTGGAGACAATGCCGACGATCACGGCCGTGTTTAAGGCCGCCAACCTGGGGCGCGACGCCTTTCCCAAGGCCGTGCCGGTGCCGGTGGTGCTGTGGGTGAGCGATCGCACCCTAGCCCTGCTCAATCGTCACGCCCCCGACTTTAAGAGCTTTGCTGCCGCCCCCATCCCCTTTGATTACCCGCCGGGGGAGCTGATTTTTTCCCTCCACGCCAGCGCCAACGACCTATTTGCCACCATGCTCTCCCTGGGTGACCATAGCCCCCACCAGGCTGAAGCCCCGGACTATCGCCAGGGATCGACCCTGCGCACCGAGCTAGAGTTTGCCCTAACCGACATTGCCCAGGCCCAGGCCACCCTCGACGGTGAGCTCAAGGCCAGCCTCGATTTTCTCAAAGGTCGCGACGCCTTTGGCCGGGGCGATCTCGACGTCGCCCGCTACCACTTCGATCGCAGCCTTAGCTATTGGCAAAAGGCCTCCCACTCTCCCAGCCCGCCTACCCTTACCCGCTCCCCCCTGCACCCATGCCCGCCCACCCCCCGCCAAAAACAAGCCGTCCTGCTCTTCTACCTCGGGGCCACCTACCGCAGCCAGGCCGTGTTTCAGCGGCCTGTCTACGATCGCCTACTACAGAAGTCTGAAAGCCACTTTTCTGCCTGCCTGCGTCTGTTTCGCGACCAGCAGCAGCCCGAGCTGGTGGGCAAATTTATTCACGCCCTGGCGGAGGTGCAGCAAAAACTAGAGGCCTGGCCGGCCCTGGCCCGCACCGCCCAGGAGGGCCTAACGCTCCACCGCCAAGACCCCATTCGCCTGGCCCGTGACCACGGCTACCTGGCCGAGGTGGCCCTGGCCCAGGGGGATACGGCCAAGGCCCAGACCCATGCCCAGCGGGCGCTGGAGATCCTGGCGATCGCCAGTGCGCTGGGGGCAGGGGTGACGTCTGGCCCGGCTGATGGGACGGCCCCGGCCCTAGAAGTTGCCCCAGAAGTTGCGCCAGAAGCCGCGCCAGAGGTCGCGATCGCCCAGCAGTTTCAGCAGGGCTGGTACCTCTACCTGCTGGGGCAGGTGCACAGGGCCCAGGGCCAACCCGAAACCGCCATCGACCTGCTCGAATCGGCCCGCACCCACACCGACCCCAAAACCGACCTGTTTCTCTATCGCAATATTTTGCAAACCCTGCAGCAGGAATACTACCAGCAAAAGAACTACCGTGCCGCCTACGAGATTAAGCTCAAGCAGCGCCAGGTCGAGACTCGCTTTCGGCTGCGGGCCTTCCTGGGGGCGGGGGAAATTCAGCCCCTGGAGACCTCTCGAGCCCTGGGTAATGGCCAGGCGCTGTTGGCCACCGAAATTCAAGCTTCGGGTCGCCAGGGCGATGTGGAGGCCCTGACCCGGCGACTAGAGCAGGCCCGCTACCCGCTGGTGATTATCCATGGGCCCTCGGGGGTGGGCAAAAGCTCGATTCTTTGCGCAGGCCTGGTGCCAGCCCTGGGCAAATCGTTTCCCGAGGGACGATCGACCCTGCCGGTGCTGGTGAAGGGCTACCGCGACTGGCCCGACAGCGTGAACCAGGCCCTGGCCTCCGCCCTCGAGCAGCAGGGCGACGACGAGGGGGTGCCCCCGGCCGCCCCGATTGACCAAACCGCTCTGTTTGAACGGCTCAAGGCCCTGACCGAGCAGAGCTACCGGCAGATCGTGCTGATCTTTGACCAGTTTGAAGAATTCTTTGTCGAGGCCCTGGAGCTGCCCCAGCGCCATGACTTCTACGCTTTTTTGATCGACTGCCTGAATGCTCCCTATATAAAGGTGGTGCTGTCTCTGCGGGAAGACTACCTGCACTACCTGCTCGAAATGGAGCGCGGCTTTGACCTCGACATCATCAACAACGACATTTTGAGCCGCGACTACCGCTACTATCTGGGCAACTTTACGGCGGCCGATGCCCGAGGATTGATTCGCCGCCTCACCGACGATGCCCACTTTTACCTCGAAAAAGAGCTGATTGATCGGCTGGTGGCCGATCTGGCGACGGCCACCGGCGAGGTGCGCCCCATTGAACTGCAGGTGGTGGGGGCCCAGCTTCAGCGCCAGACGATTGATACCCTGGCCGCCTACCTGGAGCTGGGCCGCCATCCCAAAGAACGCCTGGTGCAGAACTTCTTGGGCAGTGTAGTGGCCGACTGTGGCCCAGAAAATGCGGATCTAGCCCGCCTGGTGCTCTACCTGTTAACCGGCGTCGATCGGGAAAACCGACCCTACCGACCCCAAAAAAGCCGCAAAGATTTAGAAGAAGACCTTAACCTGCGCCATACCCCCTACCCAGACGAGCAACTTGATCTGGTGCTCGACATCCTGGTCGGGTCGGGGCTGGTGTTTCTGCTGCCCGATATTCCCCTCGATCGCTACCAACTGGTGCATGATTACCTGGTCAGCTATGCCCGGCAAGCCCCCTCCACCCCAGGATTTAAAGAGCACAATCAGGGGTAGCGATCGCTACCCCTGATGAACAATACAGACCAACAGATTAGGCTACCGCCGCTGCCGTCGCCAAATAGCCTAGGGCTTCGAGCTGACCAATCACCTGATCCGCACTCTCCTCGACGGTTTGCAGGTCAGTGCGGCAGTGCACTTCGGGGTTGAGGGGGGCTTCGTAGGGGTCACTAATGCCGGTGAACTGCTTAATTTCGCCCGTTCTAGCCTTTTTATAGAGGCCCTTGACATCGCGTTCTTCGCAGACATCCAGGGGAGCATCGATAAAGACTTCGACAAAGTCGTCAATGCGATCGCGCACCTCATCCCGCGCCGCGCGGTAGGGCGAAATGGCCGACACCAGCACAATCACCCCATTGCGAGTCAGCAGGTGAGACACAAAGCCAATGCGGCGAATGTTTTCGTCGCGGTCCTCTTTGCTAAAGCCCAGCCCCTTGGTCAAGTTAGTCCGGATAATGTCGCCGTCAAGCATCTCAAATTGGCACCCCCGCTTGCGCAGCTTGGTCTCTATAGCGCGAGCAATGGTCGATTTGCCTGACCCGCTCAACCCTGTAAACCAAACGGTTACCCCACGCTGCCCTGTAGCCATTACCTCAATCCTTATAATTGCTTAACAGTACAAATTAAACCATTTATAGGTCTATTCCTTAGCCAAGACTCCTTAGCCGATGCCACAGAGGGGCTCAATCCTAGGGTCAAAGTATAGCGCTGGCCAAATAGCTTCGGATACGGACAGCCGACCTAGCCAGAACTGGGACACTATCTGGTTTGCCATCGCCCCTCAAGGACTGTCGTCCCAGCTTGTCCTAATCAGAATAGTGGCCGCTCAGGGCTTCGAGCTCAGCCGCCGCTGCCCCCTACGGCTGCCAAACATATGGGCATACACGTAGGTAAACTCGCCCCCTAAAAAGAAAATTTGGCTGGTGAGGTAGATCCACAGCATCAGCACCATGACGCCGCTGATCACCCCGTAGGAGCGAAACTGACTGCCCAGACTAATGACGCTATTACTGATCAGCTGCTGCAAAATCAGCCACAGTACCGCCGTCAAAAACGCCCCCAGCCACACGTCCC
>JAIXUR010000290.1 GCA_027483425.1 Cyanobacteriota bacterium
AGCCCGCTGAGCAGGCTGAAAGAAGTAGAGCCCCATTAGACAACGAGCGGGCAACCGTTGGATCCTTAGTTCATGCACCTAATCCGTGATTTCAACTCAGCAAATTCAGCGCCTGTGCCAAGCCATCGCCGACCAGTTTAGGCCGGAGAGGATCATCTTGTTTGGTTCTTACGCCTATGGCAGTCCCAGGTCAGACTCGGACGTCGACCTGCTGATTGTTATGCCCCACACGATCCGCAATATCGATATGGCGATTGCCATCTGGCGGGCAACTCGGCCAACTTTTCCCGTTGATTTAATCGTCCGCTCTCCCGAAGAATTAGTTTGGCGCTATCAGGAGTATGATCCGCTTATTCGCGCGGCCATAGACCAGGGAACTCTCATCTATGAGCAAGGTTGTCCAGGAGTGGATTCGTAAAGCTGATAGCGATTGGAGAACCGCTAACCTAATCTGGGGGGCACCAGAGCCGAACTATGATGCGGTCTGCTTTCACACGCAACAGTGCGTGGAGAAGATGATGAAAGCACTCTTAATCTCGCGCCAGCAGGTTCCCCCCTATACCCATAATCTGATCAGCTTGGATGAGTTTTTACAAGAGGTCTATACAGAGTGGACGGCAGAGCCTGAGGATTTACAGCTGTTGACGCTGGGAGCCACTGTGTACCGTTATCCCGGTGAAGATGCGACAGCTGACGATGCAGAAACTTGTCTAAGAATTGCGGCTCAGCTGCGATCGCTTGCCCTAAGCCTGCTCAGTTAGACGTGAGCTACTTGAGCTGCCGGAGCAGCACCGACCTGAGATTCTAAAATTGCGCCGTAGAGGGGGCTGGTGGCCATGAGCTGTTCGTGGGTGCCCTGGGCTACCAGGCGGCCCTTATCCATGAGCAAAATGCGGTCAGCGGTGCGTACGGTGCTAATTCGCTGGGCTACCACAAAGGCCGTACAGGTGCGACGACGCATCAGGTCGTCGAGGGCGGCTTGAATTTGGACAGCGGTTTGGGCATCGACGGCGGAGGTGCTGTCGTCGAGGATTAAAACCTTGTAGTCGGTGAGCAGGGTACGGGCGATCGCAATGCGCTGCTTTTGCCCCCCCGAGAGCCCCACCCCTCGCTCCCCCACCAGGGTGTCGTAGCCCTCGGGCAACCCGGCGACAAAGTCATGAATCTGAGCGGCCTTGGCCACTTCGATCACCTGGTCGAGGGTGGCCTCGGACTTAGCGTAGGTAATGTTGGAGAAGATAGTGCCAGAGAACAGCGTGCTCTCCTGGAAGACAGTGCTGATGTGCGATCGCAGACTCTCCAGGGTGAAATCGCGCACATCACGCCCGTCGATGCGGACGGCCCCCGCCGTGACATCGTAGAAGCGGGGAATCAAGTTTGTGACCGTGCTTTTGCCAGAACCGGTCATGCCCAGAATGGCGATCAGCTCATTGGGCTTGGTTTCAAAGGAAATCTCACACAACGCCGGTGTCGTGGCGCCAGGGTAGCGAAATGACACATGCTCAAAGGTGATTCTGCCGCCGCAGGTGGTAAATGGAATCGCTCCAGGGTGATCTTTGATATCAATTTCGGCATCTAGCACCTCGTAGACCCGCTCCGCGGAAGAGGCCGCCTGGGCGATCGCCGGGGCCGCAAACCCAATCAACAAAATCGGCTGCAAAATCAGCAGCAGATAGGCATTGAACGCGACCAGCTCCCCCACCGAAAAGCGCTGGTCGATCACCGCCGCGCCGCCGTAGCCGATTACCACGACAATGACCAGGTTGCTGACCAAAAATATAAACGGAAAGGTATTGCGAATCGCCAGAATCGTCTTCATGTTGGCGGCGATCAGGCCCGCGTTGAGGCCCGTGAAGCGATCGCACTCCGCCGACTCCCGCACAAAGGCCTTGACCACCCGCACTCCCAGCAAATTCTCCTGCAAAACCGCGTTCAGATCGCTAAGCTGCTCCTGCACCTGGCGAAACAGCAGGTTATTGCGACTGAAAAATCGAGCCATCAGCCATCCTGCCGCGGGCACGACCGTCAGACTAATGAGGGCCAGCGGCCAATTCATCACGAGCAAAATGATGGCAATGGTCACCAGCGTCACCACCCCACTAATCACCTGTACCAGACTCGTACTCAGGAAGGTGCGAATTTGCTCAATGTCACTGGTGACTCGGGTTAATAGTTGAGACGTCTGGGCCTGGTCGTGGTAGCTAAAGCTGAGGGTTTGAATCTTGCTGAAAATACGGTTCCGGAGGTCGTAGACTACGCTCTGGGACATCGCTTCGGCACAGAAGCTCTGGCCAAAGTTAAATAACCCCCGAGCCAGAGCCGCCGCTACCAGACCCGCCCCACTGCGCAATACAACAGTGAGATTGCCTTGGGCAATACCTTGATCAATGGCCCAGCGAAACAACTGCGGTGTGGCCGCATAGGCCGCCACCAGCAGCAAAGCGCTCCCCAAGGCCCCCAGGCTGAGCCAGGGGTGGGCGCCAAGACTGCCTAAGACCCGCTGGAGCTGTCGTAACGAAGATGCTTCTCGAGGTGGAGAGACCTGAACCACTTACGTGCTCCTAATGATATCTAAAGCATTCTAGAGGGTGCTCTAGGGTGTCTGGTAGCGATCGCCCAAATCATCTGCCATCAAGCCAGATCTGAAAGCCTAGGTTAAGCGCCTAGATTAAGCGGATCGCCAAGTCCTGAGCCCCAGACAGCTACCCGAGGGTCAGCACCCAAAATCCTGATCCGACAGACCCCTCAGAATTTTTAACGCCATGTTCAAACATCCCTGTAGGATAAGCTTTTCAAGGGTTGATCACCGCTTTGATCAGTATCCTTTAGCCTCGATGCACCCCTGGGCCACCCTAAGATTCCTGAAATCTCAACCCTGGCATCGGGTCTGGTCTAACTCGCCCCTGGGCTATACACTAAGAATCTCTTAAGTCTTTTGACAGCTACTCAGATGGGTCTCAGATCGCCCTAAGTTACACGTTGCTTTTAGAGAAAGTTTGAGCGGCACCTGTCAGAACGGTTATAGTAGCTTATTTTAATACCCTGCGTACCGTTGGTTTAGTTGGACTGGTAAGATATTCGGATTAATGGTGTAAATTTGGTCAATGGCATTCTCCATTGAATGTCAGCCTCGAATATTAGGAGACCCTGACTCTATTGATAGCCATCATTAATCCCGAAATAACTTAAAAGTTTTTGGTTCTTCCTTCAAGTCATTAGATAGAGTAGAAGGAGATCAAAACTGAAAGACCCTAGAGAAAGGTTTCTGGCGGTCGCTGTTGATTGTGACGTGCACCCTATGGATGATTTGAATTATGGCAGTAAAAAGTAAGGAACCCTTGATTGGCAAGGAACTACTGACCAAGGTCAAAGAGAATGATGGCCAGACCAAGCGAGAACTCGCGAAGGAATGTGGCTACTACACAGTTGGCAAAGATGGACAAGCCCGCGTTAACCTAGCTGAGTTCTATGATGCTCTGCTAGCAGCTAAGGGCATTCAGCTTGAGCCCGAGAAGAGTAAGGATGGCAGAGGCCGGGAAGCCTCTTACACCGTCACCGTCCATAAGAACGGCCAGATTGTGATTGGTTCAGCCTATACCCAAGGCATGGGCCTCAAGTCTGGCGATGAGTTCAAGATTAAGCTGGGCTACAAGCACATTCACCTAGTCAAGCTCGATGCTGAAGGCAATGAGGATGAAGCCTAGGAGAGTGGCTGAGGCAGCAATCGCTGTCGTAGCCTAACCAGTCAAGTCTTGACCACTCTGTGGTAAGCCATGGGTGTGGTTTTTTCAACTCAGAGTATCCCCCTGGCCAATTATGACCAGGGGGATTTTTTTGGGTATTAGCCCAAAGCAGGACACATCTTCTAGCTAGCTGACAAGGAACGGCTAGGAGCCGCGCAGACAGCCACCCCACCCTGCCTAGTCAGCTAGGTGGGGTAACCGTGATCGATGACGGCCAGGCTATCAGCCCCGCCGCTGAGCGCCGACTCAATGGATAGTCGGCTAGTTCCCCGGTGTTGAGGTCACATTGGCCTCTGCTTGAGCCTCTTGAATTTCTACACTCAGGGCCCGCAGCGCCTCGGCAAACTGAGGATCGGCCTCAGTCCCAATGGCGTCACGATTGGTAGACAACTCCTCTCGCTGCTCATCGGTCAGCTCTACCGAAATATCGGGGTCAATGCCGTGTTTATTAATGTCGGTACCATTGGGGGTGAGGTATTTGGCTACTGTAATGGCTACCCCAGAGCCATCGCCGAGGCTACGAACCGACTGCACTAGCCCCTTGCCAAAGGTGCGGGTACCCACCAGCACTGCCCGCTCGTTATCTCTCAGCGCCCCCGACAAAATTTCGCTAGCGCTGGCCGAACCGCCATCGACTAAGACCACCAGGGGCTTGTCGGTGAGGGCGCGATCGTTGGCGGTCTCTTCGTCGACCACCCCCTGGCGGTTCACCGTAGACACAATAATGCCGGTGTCGAGCCACATGCGAGCGATGTCAATGCTGGAGTACAGCAGGCCGCCGGGGTTGGAGCGAAGATCCAGAATGTAGCCCGTTACCCCCTGGCTTTCGAGGTCTTCGATCGCCGCGCTCATTTCCTCGGCCGCATTAGCGCTGAACTGGTTGAGGCGAATATAGCCCACTTGCCCATTAGGCCCCGCCTGTACGTCATAGCGCACCGGATGAATTTCAATACGAGCGCGAACCAGAGGCACCTCTAGTTCCTGCGTACCCCGCCGAATGGTGAGAGTAACCTCGGAGCCCTCGACACCGCGAATTTTGCTCACGGCATCGTTCAGCTCCATCCCTTCGGTGGGTTCGCCATCAATGGCTAAAATCACATCCTGGGGGCGAATGCCGGCATCAAAGGCGGGGGTGTCTTCGATGGGGGCCACCACCACAATTTCTTTGGTTTCATCATCCTGGGAGATTTGGATGCCTACTCCGGTGAGCTCGCCGGAGGTGTCGATCTGCATACTGCGAAACTCTTCTGGATCCATGAAGCGGGTGTAGGGATCTTCCAGCTTCCCCAACATCTCACGAACGGCCACGTAGGCCTCTTCCTGATTCGTATAGTCTCGTTCTAGGTACTCGGTACGTACGGCTTCCCAGTCGACATGGTTAAAGGTGGCATCGACAAAATTGCGGTCGATGAGCTGCCAGACCTCATCAATCAGTTCTTTGGGGCTTTCTTGGAAGAAAGCTTTGCTTTGGGACAGGTGGAGCCCAGCGCCCGTTACGGTTACGGCAGCCACGGCTAGGGCGGTTGCGCCTAGGATCAGTCCCCGCTTTGCAAGTGTCATATTATAAGGTTCTAGCAGCAAATTATGCTCAATCTAACACACCGAACTGAGAAGCAAGGGGAAGATTGTGTCAAGGATTTTGCTCTCGTCACCAATGGTAACAATTAACACCTACGGCTCCGATGCACTGTTTTAAGGGTGCTTTGAGCCGGGGAAAAACTGGCTGCCCAGGCGTTTAGGACAACAAGCCATGGAGTTAGCGATGATCCCCACGACCTAGGCTGATCGGTTGGTGGTAGTGACCCCAGCGATGACCAGGGCCCCCCCCAGCACTAGGGATGAGGTGGGAGTTTCTTGCAAAACCAGGGCCGCCAGCGCGATCGCAAAGACCGGCACCAGGTTGATAAACACACCCGCCCGGGCTGGGCCGAGCTGTCGCAGCCCGTCGTAGTACCAGCTAAAGCCCACCGCTGACAGCCCCAACAGGGCGATGGGCAGCCAGAGTTTTTTGGGTGGCCTGGGCAGGGAGCCTTCGAGGGTGTAGGTGAGGAGCAGGAGAGCAAGGGATGCGATCGCGAACCGGCAAAAGGCCGCCGAAAAAGCCCCCATATCCTGTACCACCAGTCGCCCAGCGATGAAGGTGCCGCCCCAGAGGGCCATCGTGATCAAAAGCTTGAGGTAGATGATCACTGTTCAGGTCCATTGAAGGGATGCCAATTTGTGCTTGCCTGACCCATCAGTGCCCATGGGTTCCAACAATCTCTACACCAAGACTATTCCTGGATAGGATCCCCTTTGGGAGGATGACGACCTACGGCATGGTCTGCGCCACGAATGGCCTGGATGCGCTCTCGATTGAGCTTTAATAGCGCTATGGTGGCCCTGCCAACTTGGCTTAACCCAAGAATACTCAAGGTGTCTGCCGACCAGATGAAGTGCTCGCTCCACCCCTGCGTTCTTGGGTTAAAGAGTTTTGCTGGCTGCTGAGTCTCAGGATCAACCGCAGTCTGAAGACTAGATTTGTGGCGGTTGCAGTGAAAGCAAGCCAAGGCTAAATTGTCTAGGCTATCTGAACCGCCCTGCTTTAGCGGAATAACGTGATCGATGGTGAACTGAATGTATTGCCATTTTTCGTTGGTATGACAGTACTCGCACAGGTAACCGGCGTTCTCTCTCACCTGTGCTTTAATCTCACTGGAGAGCTTGCTCCCAGGCATTAAACCAAACCAGGACTAGACGAGCTTAGGTACAAGTTACGAATTGTGCGGTTGACGAAACTGAGATAGTCATCAATTTCTGCGTAGCAGTCAACCTCAGCGATTTCGTCGGGGGTTAGTTCGGTATCGCTTTGTTTTTGTAACAATGCCTCGATACGAGATTGAACCCCTTGGGATGCACGAAAAATGGGGATGCCCCCTTCTAAGGCAAGACTAACCGCTCCCTCTACAGGTAGAGAACTTGGCAGGTTCTTAAATATGGGCGGAAGCAGAGTCATCATGCCCTCTATCTTACCGTTTTGTCCTAGGGTGCCGCTAGGTGTGTCAAGGTCTCTGCGCCAACTTTCAATTTAACGTCGCGCCGTAACGCACCGCCTACCCATAGCCAGCACCTTGGCCTTTAATGCTTGGTGGCGACACCGTTATAGATATATCCAACCACCTTCGGCCATTGCTTGGCGTAGGCGGCTTCTAGCGTGACCTGGTCAAACTGCTGCTCGATCAGCTGGCCCATGGCCCGATCCAAGTGGCACCCCCCGGCAATGCGCTTTTGAAGCGGGGTCAGGCGGTGCTGCCAGGTTTGAATGCCAGGCTCATGGCTCAGGCCATGTTCAACAAAGAAGAATCGGCCACCGGGCTTGAGCACCCGGTAGATTTCGGCCAGGGCGGCTTCGATCTTGGGGATGCTGCACAGGGTAAAGGTGCTGACCACGCTGTCAAAACTGCGATCGCCCATGGGCAGTGCCTCCCCGCTGACCATGCGGTGATCGACCACTATGGGGGATGCCGCCAGGCGCTTTTGGGCCAGGCGGTGTACTCCTGGGCTGGGGTCTACGGTGGTAAGCTGGCGGATGCGATCGGGGTAGTAGGGCAGGTTGAGCCCGGTGCCAAAGCCAATTTCCAGCACCTCGCCCGTGACGTTGGCCAGGGCGGCTCGGCGGTAGTCGCCCAAAATGGCATTGGTCATAGACAGATCCAGTAGATAGGGAAAAATTCGCTCGCTATAGAGACCCATGTCGGCTTAGACCCCGCAAATGCCATGAGATCCATGCTAAAGGGTTATAGCAACTGCCACCCATCTGCCCGCCATGTCGTCAAAACTAGTCACCGAGCCCTCCGTCGAGACCAAAATTCGTAAGATGCAGCAGCGGGTGCGGTGGCAGCATCCCCAGATTGTCGAGCGCGGCATTGACCAAACCCGCCTGGTCATTGAAGACGGCGGCGCTGACGATGATATTTTCTCGTTCTTGGTGATCGGCGACAGCGGCACGGGGAGACATCGCACCAGCAGCCCCCAGCGCCAGGTGGCCGAGCAGCTGTTGCCCTACCTCGATTCGGCTCGCTTTACCCTGCACACCGGGGATGTGGTGTATCTGGTGGGGTCGCGGGAGCAGTATCCGTCCAACTTTATTAAGCCCTACCGGGAGTGGCTGGTGGGCGGCGACGACTACCACCACATTGAGTACGATCGCATGACCCTGAAGCACCCCATTTTGCCGGTGCTGGGCAATCACGACTACTACGACCTGCCCCTACTCATTGGCCTGGCCTCGGGGATGACGGCACCGCTGCGCTATGCCCTGCGCTCCTACCTTGATCTCGATGCGAGCTGGCACGGCTCCTACCAGGGCGATGCCTTTGCCCGCGCCTTTTTAGACTATCTACGGGCGGTACCCGAGGCTCAGCTGGGCCAGCACTTAGAAGCTCACTACACCAGCACCGTTGAGGGCACTCGCGCCCTCACCTACCGCCCTGGGGAGTTTACCCGGTTGCCCAACCGCTACTACACCTTTTGCTACGGCGGTATCGACTTCTTTGCCCTCGACTCCAACACCTTTAACGAGCCCCTGCCTGGGGGCCTCGACGAGGCGGG
>JAIXUR010000157.1 GCA_027483425.1 Cyanobacteriota bacterium
CGGCTCAAATGTATCCTCCAGAAATGCTTCCCGCAAAACCTGAAGACTATGATCTTTATTGGAAGCAAATATCTTTAAACCCAACCAATCTCTTGAGTCTTTTCTGTCAAAGTACCTAACTCTTTCCCAAGCAAGCGTAAAATTCTTTTCGTCCGAAACACTTTGGAATATGAGATTAGGAGCTTTCATAAAGCTTATTTTGGAAATTTAGCAATAAAAGCTTATGTAAAAGCCCTACAGCTTTAGAGATAAAGACTTTTCCCTATTGTGCAATATTTCTTTGGCCTATGCCAAGGTGTTTTATAGATCATATGAACTATTTAAAGCATAGTTTAAGCTAAAACAGGATAGTCGTAGCTTAAACTATGCTCTCAAATATTAGATTTTCCGTTTGAATTTCACACTTTCGCTTCTTCCCTCACTAGCTTGTCCCAACCCAGGTCTTTGAGGTTGTCGTTACGCCGCAGGGGTCGCGTCACCAGCTCTAGGATGTCGCGGGTGTTACCGAAGCCGTGGATCTGGGCGAAGGTGAACTCCACCGACCACTTGGTATTAATACCGCGTGCCTCCAGTGGGTTAGCGTGGGCCATACCGGTGATCACCAGATCCGGGTGCAGCTCTTGAATGCGGATGATCTGGTTGTAGTTGTCGGGCTTTTCGGTGATTTTGGGCAACGGCGTACCCATTTCGTTGCAGGTTTTCTCGAGCAGGGCTAGCTCCGCCGCCTGGTAGCGCTTATCCATGTAGGGAATGCCGATTTCTTGCACCGTCATGCCGCAGCGGGTGAGAAAGCGGGCCAGGGAGATTTCCAGCAGGTTGTCGCCCATGAAGTAGACCGACTTGCCGCGAATAATTTCGAGGTAGTCTTCCACCGACTCCCAAATTTTGGCTTCCCGCTCCTCCATGCCCTGGGGCTCGATGTTAAACACCGAGCAGATTTTCTCAATCCAGGCGCGGGTGCCGTCGGGGCCAATGGGGAAGGGGGCACCGATCAGCTTGCACTTGCGGCGGCGCATCAGGGTGGTGGCCGTCCGAGAAAGGAAGGGGTTAATGCCCGCGACGTAGTAGCCTTCGTCAACCACGGGCAGGTCAGTGTAGAGCTTGGCGGGCAGCCAACCATCGACTTTGATACCCTGCTTCTTCAGCTCTAGGGTCATCTGGGTGACAATGGGGTCGGGCACGGAGCCAAACAGCACCAGGGGCGGGTGGTCGTGGTAAGGGGTGTCTTCGGCGACGGGGTCGGCGGCTTCTTCTTTCTTGCGGCCCAGGCCCAGCAGCTTTTGAATACCGCCGCCCTTGGCCTCTTCCTTGATCACCACGGGCTGTTTAGCGGCGGCCTCTTCGACGGTGGGGCAGCGCTGGGCCATGGCGGCTAGCACGGTGTCTTCACCCTGGGTAAAGGCGTAGTCGAGGCCGTTGGCGCGGGCCACCACAATGGGAATGCCAATCTCGGCTTCGAGACGGGGGGCCAGCCCTTCGAGATCCATTTTGATGATCTCGGTGGTGCAGGTGCCAATCCAGACGATCACCGAGGGGTTGCGATCGCGCTTAATGCTTTCACACAGCCGCTTCAGTTCCTCATAATCGTTGAGCTGGGCCGAGATATCGGCTTCCTCCAGCTCCGCCATGGCGTAGCGGGGTTCGGCAAAAATCATCACCCCCATGGCGTTTTGCAAAAAGTAGCCACAGGTCTTGGTGCCAATCACCAGAAAGAAGCTGTCTTCAATTTTTTGGTACAGCCAGGCTACACAGCTGATCGGGCAAAAGGTGTGGTAGTTGCCGGTATCGCAGTCAAATTCGAGGGCAGAGGGTTGGGGTTGAGCTTGGGCCAGAGTCATGGTTGGGGTATCTCCCTAGTTAAGGACCTATGGCCTGGGTCTATCATCCTCCCGTCCACCGACGCCAGTGCAGTCTTCATCGTCGTAGGTGGCTAGCAGGGGCGGTGGAGCGGCAAAGGTAACCCCCTCGGAGAAGGGGAGAGCCACTGTCGCGGAGGCGCTGCTGGGCAACATCTTTTGGGCCTTGTGGGCCTTAACTAGCGCCTCTAGCTCTTTCTCCGGGCTGATATCTAAACCCAGGGCAGAAATAATGCGATCGGGGTTGCTGCTTAAATCCACCACCAGGGGGAGCAGGTTGGCCAAGTCAGGCTCTAGGGTGGCCAAAGCCCCCAAAATAAAGCCCGACGAGGGTCGCCGCTGCCCGTTACTGGTTACCCAAATACCCAATTTGTCGATCCACCCGCGGTTGTCTCGGTAGTAGGTCAACCACTTAATTTTGAGCGATCGCCGCAGTTGTTTGCTGTTCACAGATGCCTCGGGCGGGGTTCGCCAACCTCATGTCCAGAGATTGATTAAACCAGAAAACCGTCCTACATATCGGGGCCATCGGTTAACAGTGGATGATCCTCGTTGGCATCGATGGTGGGTGGGTGGTCGCTGTTGTCGAGCACCATCTCGGGGTCAAAGTTAAGCCCCAATACCTCGACCAGCGCATCTTCGTCAGAGTTGAGCTGGTAGAAGGGCACCATCAGGTTGGTCAGCTTGGGTTCCAGGGCATTCACTACCCCGAGCACCAAAAAGGAGGAGGGACGGCGACCGCCATCGGGGGTACGCACCGAGGTGTGCTGCATTTGCAGCGTCAACCAGGCCCGATTAGATTGCACGTAGTCCAACCATTTTTGGCGAATGACTTGGGTAAAGTTCTCGAAAAAGGCCATAATCCTGACTCTTTGCTAAATCGCCTATAGTTAGCCGCTGGACGGCTGCGTACCGATGATAATGCAGCGACTCAGGATTAGAACTCGTTCGAGGGGGATTTTTGCAGCCTGGGGTTAAGTTGGGTGGGCCATGCCCACCGTGCGCTTAAACCATCATCAGATCCATCTCCTCCTTCTCTTGCTTCGGTGCATCCGCCGGGGGATTCAGATAGAAGTCTGACAACAGGCTAAATAGCTCCCGGTCAGGGGTTTCACTCGGTACCACACCCTCAGGCCGGGCCAAAATCTGGTCGGCAATGTTCAGGTAGTATTGGCACACTGGCTCCAGGGCGGGGTCGGTTTCAGCCATTTCAAACACTGTCTTGCCCTTCACCCGAGAGATACGGATGTCTTCGATCAGCGGCAGGATCTCTAGCACCGGCATGGGCACAGACTCAATATATTTATCGATTAAGTCGCGCTTCGAAGTGCGGTTGCCAATCAGTCCGGCCAGGCGCAGGGGGTGGGTGCGAGCTTTTTCGCGCACCGAGGCGGCGATGCGGTTGGCGGCAAACAGGGCATCAAAGCCATTGTCGGTGACAATCACGCAGTAGTCCGAGTAGTTGAGCGGGGCCGCGAAGCCACCACAGACCACATCTCCCAGCACGTCGAAGAGAATCACGTCGTACTCATCGAAGGCGTTAAGCTCCTTCAGCAGCTTCACGGTTTCACCCACGACGTAGCCGCCGCAGCCTGCCCCAGCGGGGGGGCCACCGGCCTCCACGCAGTGCACCCCGCCGTAGCCTTTGTAGATCACATCATCGGCCCACACGTCTTCGTAGTGGAAGGATTTTTCTTGCAGGGTATCGATAATGGTGGGAATCAGAAACCCAGTCAGGGTAAAGGTGCTGTCGTGCTTGGGATCGCAGCCAATCTGCAAGACCTTGCGACCCCGCTTGGCCAGGGCCACCGAAATGTTGCAGCTGGTGGTGGACTTACCAATGCCCCCTTTACCGTACACAGAAAGCTTTAAAGTCTGGTGATCCATAGGGGAGAATGCTCAACTAGGGAGGATAGGGCTCGATCCAAGTCCAGGGCCAGGGCAAGCCCCAGGGCGATCCGACAAACGTAGGTCGCAGCCGCTGGACTTGGATCAAGCTATTTAACAAGCAGGGTCTACGCAGTTGCCCACGCGGCCCAAGGTGTTTCGGCTGTTTGGATTATGGCGATACCACCCAAGGCTTGGGAAGGGGCGCTAAAAATGGATACCCTCGAAAAATCCTCAGGACATCCTGAGGAAAGAGTATAAGGGAACAGAGAATCCCAGATAACCTATCAGCCCTCCTCAAGAGCCCAGGTAGGTTTTTAGGTCTCATTTTTCTTTAATTCAGGACAATAGCAAACATGACAATCTTAAATCTTCTGGGGTACTGACCATTCTGCAACGCTCTTCTGTAGGCGGCTTTGATGGCCGAGTGGGGGCAAAATCTAGGGGATCAGGCTCTGTAGAGGGGGATCTGAGCGGCGGCGAGGGGGGGGGGAGGGCGATCGCGCCTCCTAAACCGCCGCCCCACCCCAAGTCCCAGACTTCTTTCTATACATTCGTAAACTTATTGCCTATGCAACGGAATGTAACAGGTTCCGCCCAGGCCGTGGCGAATCGTGGCGACAGCCGAACCCAGTCTAGTACGTGAGTTCGAGAGCATGCCTTCCCCTCCTTGGGAGGGGTGCCCGTTCGCGTAGCGTTCCACAGGAAAGGGCGGGGTGGGTTAAAACAGCGGCAAAAATTGAGTTTCTGACTACTGGTAAGCTCCTCCTTGGCTCAGACTGACCCACCCCTAACCCCTCCGAGGAGGGGACAGTTAGCCTGCTTTTGCGGAGGAGAAAATTA
>JAIXUR010000147.1 GCA_027483425.1 Cyanobacteriota bacterium
CTGGCTAACACCACCGCCACCCCCGAACAGGTGGCCGAGGCTGTGACCATCAACGCCGCTGCTCGACTGCGGGCCCTGAAGCTTTCCTTCTTTACCCTGGCGGCCTTGGCGCTATTGGTGATTGTGCCGTCGCGGCGGCTACCCGGCTATGTGCCCGGCGGAGTGCCCAGCGTGCCAGAGGAATAGGGGCAGGGAGATCTTTCCAAGGATGCGTTTTGTCAACTTTGCTGGGCAAGGGATGGGGGTTTCAGGAATGATGAATGGTGATTCTGTAGCAACCGTTACTTAGAGGGTGTTTGAAAAGGGTTGTCCCAGGTATAGTTTGCCGCCAAGAGACAGCAAAAACGCTGAGCTTTGAGGACATTAGCCTACGACCTAGGTATAACCTGAGACGCTCTTTGGCTTTTCAAACACCCTCTTAGATTAAGACCCAGAATCGCCACAGCAAACCTACTGAATGGAATGGGGCAACCATGGAAACTGAACAAACATCAGGGCCGCTAGTCATCATTGGCGGGGCTGAAGACCGAGAAGGTGACTGCGTTGTACTGCGGGAGTTTGTGCGGGCCTCTGGGGGCGTCAAGGCCCATATTGTCGTGATGACCGCCGCCACCACCCGCCCCGAAGAAGTCGGAGACGATTACATTCGAGTGTTTGAGCGACTGGGCGCTAAGTCAGTGCAGCTGGTACACACGGAGCGGCGAGAAGACTCCGAACGAGAAGAGAATATTCGCCGGGTCGAAGCCGCCACTGGCATCTTCTTTACTGGCGGCGATCAATCGCGCATTGTCGATTTCATTCAAGGTACGTCTTTGGATCAGGCCATTCACACCCGCCACGCCGCCGGGGCGGTGATCGGTGGCACCAGCGCCGGGGCGGCCATGATGCCCGACGAAATGATTGTGGGCGGTGCGTCGGTGTCAAACCCCAGCGTGGATGCGGTGGAAATGGGGCCGGGCATGGGCTTTTTGCCCGGTGTTGTGATCGACCAACACTTTGCCCAGCGGGGTCGGTTAGGTCGGCTGCTGGCCGCTCTGGTGCTCCAACCCGCCGTGGTCGGTCTCGGCATTGACGAAGACACCGGCATTATCGTCACGGGCGACGAGTTTAAGGTGGTGGGGTCTGGAGCCATTACGGTGGTCGACGAAACGACTGCCACCCACAACAACCTGGAGGGGCTGCTGAAGGATGAGCCGATTGCCCTGTGTAATGTCAAACTGCACATTTTGCCCCAGGGCTATCGATTTAATCTGAAGACCCGCGAGCCCCTGCTATAAAAACGGTGATCAAGACCTTGCCCATGGCCACCATCCCCATCTCGCCAGACTCAACCCACAAAACCCTCTACACGGGCGACACCCTTCAGAGCGTGCCGGTGATCAGCCAGCTTGGTGTCCATGACCTGGAACCGGGCCAGACCCACCGGTTTTTCTTTCAGGGGGTGCAGATGGGGACGGGCCAGCACTGGTATGTGCCGGTGGTAGTGGTCAAGGGCAGCCGTTCCGGCCCCTGTATTGGCCTCATTGCGGGAATTCACGGCGACGAGGTCAGCGGTATCAATGCCGTGCAACAGGTGATTGCCCAGCTCGACCCGCAGGCCATGGCGGGAACAGTCATCGCTGTCCTCGGCGTGTCGCGCCCGGCGCTGGAGTACACCCAATCCTTTTGGCCCTCGGCCCAGCAGGGCGGCCTCGCCTTTGACATGAATCGCGTGTGGCCCGGTGACGAAGCGGGCGACAGCGCCCCGGCTCGCCACGCTGGCCTGCTGTGGAATCGACTGCTGATCCACAACGTCGATGCGGTACTCGACTACCACACCATTACCACCGGCAGCGCCTTTACGATGTTTTGCTTTGCCGACCTGCGTCAGCCCGCCATTCGGCAGTTGGCCGAGCTGCTGCCGCTCGAGCAGATTAAGGATGACCCCGGTTTAAACGGCACCCTCGAAACGGCCTTTGTCGCCGCAGGCATTCCGGCACTGACCCTCGAAATTGGCGAGGGGCGGCGCTTTGAACTGCCCAAAATTGCCCTGGCGGTAGAGGGTAGCCTCAATGTGCTGAAGCACCACGGTATTCTCCCTGGCCCCCTGGGCCGCACCGCCGCCGATGTGGGCACGGTGTTTGGCGACGAACTGGAAACTATCCGCGCCACGGCGGGCGGCTTTTTAGAGCTGCGGGTGGACCTGCGCGATCGCGTCATCCCCGGCCAGCCCGTCGCCATTCAACGCAACGCCTTTGGCGATGTGGTGGCCGAGTACCAGGCCAGCGTTGCAGGCGCGATCGCCGCAGTCGCCCGCGATGCCCTCTGCGAACCCGGCACGCGGATTGTGCAAATTCTTTATAGCAAGGGAGGAAGGGGGTGAGTGAGTGAGGGGGTGGGTGGCTTGAATCCAAAATCCAAAACTTCCCCCCTAATTTGTTCCAGGCTATCCTAAGAGGTTGTTTGAAAAGGGCTACTCTAAGGGTAATTCGCGATCAGAAGGCCGTAAGATCACTGAATCTGAAACGGTTGTAGCCTTCCTCATAGATATAACCTCAGGCACTCTCTGGCTTTTCAAACCACCTCTGACTCAAGTTTCTCGCCTCCAGCGCTGTTGGTTTGGCCGAGTTTGACGTATTGTTTCTGACCTGAGGATTAACCGATGCGTTTAGACCTTCGTTTAGCATTACTGGGTGTTTTGTCTGGTGGGGCTCTACTGTGGCCCGCTGATCGGATGACTGCGCAGACTTGGCCGATCTTTAGGCCCGTAGTGCCTGCCTCCTCTACGGTGCGCACCGTAGGTGTAGTGGACCCCGCTGAACCCATTGATATTTTGGTGACCAATAGCCTGGCCGTGCCCCTGGGCGTTGGTTTTTCCGGTGGAGCCAATCTGGAGGTGGCACCGGGAGACACGGCCAAGGTGTCCTTTGCCGCAGCGCCCATCAACCTGTTTGTCTACCCCCTGGCTTCGGACGTGAGCCTGCGCTCGGTCGTGGCGATCGAAGAGAACACCATTAACGCCCAGATTATTCCTCGCACCAGCGATGCCCCCGGTGACGCCACCCTCAATGTCGACGGCGATGGCACCGTCTACATTTATTAGCCAAAAACCGACAACCCGTAGCGTGGGTTAGGCGGCCCCCCCACCCCCGCGATCGCCCCTCACCCCTGCCCCGCCGTAACCCACGCCCCCCCAAGCCACCATCCCCCCAACCCGTA
>JAIXUR010000356.1 GCA_027483425.1 Cyanobacteriota bacterium
AACCTGTAAAACTATCTCTTGGCCCCTGCACCAGCAGTAGATCACCGAACTGAAGGGGGATTTTACCCAGGCGGGCCTGCACCAATTTTTCGCCGCGACGAAGGGCTAGCACCGTAGCATTATAGCGCTGGCGAAAGCGCATTTCCTTGAGGGTTGAGCCCACCAAGCGGGAGTTAGATAAAATTAGCACCTCGGCAATTTGTTCTTCCCCGGTGTTGAGCTGATCCATGAGGGACTGATTAAACTTGACGTCGGGCAAAATATCTAACCCGCGCTGATCTCTCAGACTCAGCAGCTCCTCTCGACCACCTCGAATGAGCAGCACATCGCCCGCTTGCAAGAGCTTATCGGCCAGAGGTTGCGCAAAGTGAGTACCATCGCGAATTATTTCCAGCACATCAATATCGAACTTACGCTGGATTTCGCTAGATTTCAGGGTTTGACCAATCAGAGTCGAGCGAGGGTTAATGACTACCTCACTCACGTAATCCTTGAGGTCGTAGCCAACAAAATCCGCTGATGGAGATTTGCGATCCGGCAAAAGTTTTGGAGCGGCAAAAGTCAGATAAATTAGCCCGACAAAAAAGGTAATTACGCCAACGGCGGTGAATTCAAACAAGCCAAATTCGCCATAGCCTAAATCCTTTGATACGCCACTGGCCAAGATATTTGTAGAAGTACCGATAACAGTAATCATGCCACCTAAAACGGTTGCATAGGATAGAGGAATTAAAAGCTTGGAGGGCGAAATATTTTTCTTTTTACACCAGTCTTCAACAATAGGAAGAAAGACGGCTACGACAGCAGTGTTGTTAATGAACGCTGTAATCGGGCCAACCAACATACCCATGACAAAAATTTGCTGGGAAGGCTTGCTTCCTCCCCATTCAATCAGCCAGTTTCGCACAATCTGAATCACTCCGGTCTTGGCAATACCGGCACTCAAAATAAACATCAGCATTACGGTGATGGTCGCCGAGTTGCCAAAACCAGCAATACCTTCCTCTGGGGTAACTAGACCTAAAACGACTAATACAGTGGCGATCGCAAGGGCCGTGATATCTACCGGTAGCCATTCAGCCACAAAGGCGATCAGTGAGCACACCAAGACGAGCATGGTGAGAAAAATGGGGTTTTGGATAAAATCCATGGAAAATTGCACCTCACGGAATTCAATTCCAATTGTTGCACAATCCATTTCTAAGTCAAGCAGGCCTCATCTAAACTTGTTTTTCCATTTTATTAGGACAATTTTTGGGCGCATAAGATCCGCCGAAGGCCATGCTGCACAAGCATCGCAGCAGATGTGATGCCACATTCGCATAAAGCGGAGTCGAGGTAGGCTCGAACCTCGACGATCGCGCCATCCTTAAATCGAAATTTCATTTTTGCGATCAGCCACGCCCAGCCATACCGGTTATCGAAGCGCATTCCGTTCTGGACGATCGCGTGCGATCGCAGCTCCACTACGGCCCATCCGTGAAGACAGGCCGTAGTGGAGCTGTTCTACCTAGCAAAGAATACGAGCGGCTTCGCTAACGATTGTGCCGGGGCAATCGCCGCTCAACTGCTCAAACTATCTACACCGCTGCGATCGCCTCCTGTCCATGTTGGCGCATGAGGTCCATGAGTTCATCGCGGTAGTCGTGGAACGTCGAATGGCGCTTAACCAGGTGGGTGCGGTTCGGTAAGTCCACGGTAATCACCCGGCGCACTGTCCCAGGGCGCGAGCCCAGGGCATAGATCCGGTTAGAGAGAAACACCGCCTCCTCCACATCATGGGTGATCATAAAAATGGTGATCCCGGTGCGTTGCCATAGATCGATCATAAATTCGTGCATCGACTCTTTGGTGTGAATATCGAGGGCCCCAAACGGTTCATCCATCAGGAGGATTTTAGGCTCAGAGGCCAGCGCGCGGGCGATCGCGACCCGCTGCTTCATCCCCCCCGATAGGGCCTTCGGCAACGATTGGGCAAATTTCGACAATCCCACCACGCTGAGGTAATAGCTGGCTTGCTCGCGGCGCTCTTTCTTAGGCACTCCCTGCAATTTCAGCCCAAATTCAGTGTTCTCCTGCACCGTTTTCCAGGGAAACAATGTGTAGTGCTGAAAGACCATACCGCGATCGGGGCCCGGTGCCGTCACCCGCTTGCCGTCAATGCGCACTTCGCCACTGGTGGGGCTATCCAGTCCAGCAATTTGTCGCAGCAGGGTTGACTTCCCAGACCCCGAAGCCCCCACCGCACAAATGAATTCACCTTCTTCGATCTCGATGTGAATATCCTTAAGAACCACCAGATTGCCCTGCTGGGTCGAGAAGTGTTTATTGAGATTATCAACTTTCAAAAACATGGATGAGCTCTCCAAGATAAAAATTGGGCTGTGGAAACCGATCGCAATGAAATACAGGCAGTACCCCTGGGAACCCAGACAGCGTGGATGGGCTACCGCTTCTGACTGGCCCACTTGCAGCTAACCCGCAGCAAATACTGAAATAACAAATCAAAGGTCAGACCAATCACGCCGATCACAATCAAGCCAACAAAAATCTCATCGGTCTTTAGAAAACGCCCGGCTACACTGATCCGACGACCGAGCCCTTCCGTGGCGGCGATCAGTTCCGAGACAATTACCAACTGCCAAGCCGCCGCCAGGTTAATGCGACAAGCATCTAAAATTCCCGGCAGTACATGGGGCAAAATCACCTGCGTTAGGGCTTCCCAGCGATTGCCCCCCAGCATGTAGGTCGCCTCAATCAGATCCTTGGGGACAAACTTGACCGTGTCCATCACCATGAGCGAATTGAAGAAAAACACACCAATGAAGATGAGGGTAATTTTGGGGGCTTCACCAATGCCTAAATACAGGATCAGCAGCGGAATAAAGGCCGGTGCTGGCATATAGCGCATCAGCCCAAACAGGGGTTCAAGCAAGGCCCGAATGCTCGGAAAGCTCCCCATCAAGACACCAACGGGAATTGACAGACCCGCTGCGAGCAAGAATCCAACGCCCACGCGCCAGAGACTGGCCACGGTATCTTTTTGAAGCTCGCGGGTACTCCACAACCTGACAAATGCTTCCCAAACCTTGCCCGGAGAGGGCAAAAACTTGGGGTCAATGGTGCCAAAGGTTGTCACTAGCCACCAAAGCAGCACTGGCAGGGCAATGGACGTGATGACCAGAGCGGTATTCAAAGGTTTGGGGATGTCCTCGGCCAACCGCCAAAAAACGGTCGGTTGAATGGTTTTGGGTTTGATTAATGACTTGATTGATTGGGGTGGGGTAGAACTTGGGTTCATAGGAGCCTCTCGCTAAACAGTGGCTGAAGAAAACAGGTCTTGGGCAATTTTGGGGAATCACGACTGCCCCAAATTACAGCTGGAACGCTCAACTCTCGAAGGCCCGACCCTAGGCCGGATTTGCCTGTCGTTGGGCATAGGCTTTGACAAAGCGATCGTCAAACAGAAACGTTGTGTTTGGCTTCGTCTCGGTCAACCCCACATCAATGAGAAATTGGCCCATGGTGTCAGCGGCATAGAGTAGCGAGGTTAGATCGTTACCCGGCTGAAATGCCTTTAAATTCTCTTCAATGGTGAATAGGCGAGTCCCATCGGCATAGTCTTTGTATTCATCGATGGAGACCCCGGCTCGTTTGGCCATGATCTCGTAGGCCCTGGCCTGATTAGTCTTGATGAAATCGAGGGTGGCAAACCAGGCATCCACGAGCGCCTGGATCTGCTCCGGCTTTTCATCAATGGCCTGGCGCGTCACCACGAGATGATCCGAAATGGCCCCCGGAAAATCTTTAGAGCTAAATAACTCCTTGCTCTCGGGCAACTTCAAGGCCTGGGTTGTAAAGGGAGCAAACACCGCCACTGCATCGACTTGTCCGGCCACGAAGGCGGCGGCGGCTTTTCCCGTCTCCAAGGCGCCAAATTGAATATCCTCGGCGGTTAAACCAGCTTTTTGCAAGCCGAGTAGCAGCAAGAAGTGATCAACGGTGCCTTCTTCAGCGGCGACCTTTTTGCCCTTCAAATCGGCGATCGCACCAATCCCATCGCGCACAATTACTTTGTCATTGCCGGTCGAGTTGTCGTTGACCAGCACCACGACCTGTTCAGCGCCGCCGGCCACAGAGCTAACGGTATCCCCCAGGGTCTGGCTGTTGGCATCAATTTGCCCCGCCGTCAGGGTACTGATCGACTCCAGATAGCCATCAAACCACTTCAAATCAACGGGGGCACCCTTAGCTTGAAAAATGCCTTCATCTTGGGCCACCTGCCAGGGAAACCAACCGGGCCAGGCGCTAAAACCCAGATTGATAGCGCTGAGATCACTATCGGTCGTCGCAGCGACGGCGGCAGATTCAGTGGTAGTTTTGATGTAAACGGCAGGGTTTGTGCAGCCCACCGTTAACATCAAGCCCAGCATAAAGAAGGCACTACACAACCCCAGGGGCTTCAGTCGACCGAGGGGAGCGGTAAACCCAGGCATTTTCATGGTGTCCTCCGTTTAGAGTTTGGATAACATCGCACAACAGTATTGCGCAAAAGCATTTACGAATGAGCAAATTTTAATGAGAAAGGCATTTAAATTGGAGCTTAACGCAGAAAACCTGTAAAAAATTAAGCGGTCAAACTATTCCAAGAGCAAAGCAGAATACCAAAAAGCCCAGGAGAGCTTAGGTTGATTTAACCTAAACTTCTCCCGGGCTTTTATCCCTCCGTGTAACCAAAACCAGAGTGATACATTGCGCACTCTCAGCTTCAGCCGACATCTCTCGGACCAAACACCAAATCTACCCTGCCAAACTAAGTAGATTTAACTGGAACCCTAGGTGTCTTAAAATATTTGATTTGTATGCATACCGTACCGAGGTATCTGCGGGCAAAAAGTATTAGGCACTACGTAATCTCTCGCCTCATTGC
>JAIXUR010000569.1 GCA_027483425.1 Cyanobacteriota bacterium
CAAAGCACTGGGGCCGATCGGTGGCAGGAATATTGGTAATCAGTGGAGAAGACGCGATTCGGGGCTCTGACAACAGCACTGAGCCGTTGCCATCAATGACCTCTAGCAGGGCATTGCCATTGCCGGCGACGCGGATAAAGTAGCGGGCCGAGGATCCGCCAAACCCTTGCCCCCCAAAATAGCTCACCCAGCATTCGTAGGGGGCCATGCCCGGTATCTCTGGGGTGGCGGGTTGGCCATTCACCACCTGCTGCTGAGAGGATTTACTAAACACGTTCATCTTGCGCACGTTGTTAGCGTTAAACACACGCACCGCGTAGTTTTGGGTCTCAAACGCCACGATCGTGTTAGCCAGATCATTGCTTGTCCCACCGCCCGTATTGCCATCTGGAATGAACATATCTCTAACGCTGGTGCTGTTTTGACTAATCAACACAGAGCTATTAGAGGCATCGATAATTTCGAGGCGGGCCTGGTTGGCACCGCGATTGCCGCTAGCGCGATAGATAACGTTACGACCATTGCGCGAGCCAAAGCTGTCGTAGCTGACCCAGCCATCGTTGTTGATCGCACCGCGAAAGGTGGTGGGGGCGTTGAGCTGCTCCGACTGACGGGTGTCTCGGTTATAGACGTTCATCTGCAGGCTGTTCGAGTTCCTGGGGTGAACGCTGACAGTGAAGATCGGTGTCTCGAAGTAAAGAGTGGCATTGCCTGAGGTGTTTTGGGCCAGAAACGTTTCTACCCCAACCCCGGCACCAGGCATGGGGGCAATGGGCTGTACGGCGCTCTGAACCGGCACTATCAAACCAGTGACTAAACACACCGAGGCAACAAACAGCGAAAGCGTTTTTAAAAGCCGCTTTGACCAGCGGCTAAGAGAAAGGCTGGGCCAGGCTGGTTTCATGGACATTTTCTCCCTATACTCCTCACACGAGAAACCCCTCAGGCTGTTAATTCCAAGAATTTGCGGGCCTATTAACCCTAGTTTCTCTACAAATACGGCTGTAATTCTAGCTAACTTTCCCTAAAGCGCTCTTTTTTTTTAGCTGGAGCGATCGCCTGCCCCGCCTATGGCCAGGATCAGACCGCGCTATTGGCAGGGTATAGACGTTACCGCCAGGGTCAGAATAGGGATTCCGCACTGCTCCGCGATTCCCATCAACCCTCCTCGGGTGGTGCCGTGAGCTGACGCAGCAGCAGCAGTGCCTCTGGCGAAAGCTCCAGGGGCAGATCCGAGCGAATGTGTAGGTCACGCTGGGGAAAGGGGATTTCAATGCCGTGCTGGCGCAGGCAGGCCTCGATGGCAAAGTATAAATCGCTTTTAATCACCAGCTGGCGGCTGGGTTGGGCGATCCATACCAAGAGCTGAAAGTTGAAGGCGTTGTCGCCAAAGCCCAGAAAGAAGACCTGGGGAGCAGGGGTCGTCAAAATTTCCTGATTGCTTTGACAGGCTTCGAGCAGGGCCGCTCTGACCGCCTGGGGATCGGCGCTGTAGGCCACCCCCACCGGCAGGCGAATGCGTGACACCGGGTTGCCGTGGCTCCAGTTAATGACCTCTGACTCTAAAAAGCGAGAGTTGGGCACGATGATCGACACCGAGTCGAGGGTGCGAATTTCGGTGCTGCGGGAGCCAATGCGGGCCACGGTACCCTTGACCTCGCCAAAATCGACAAAGTCGCCCACCTGGACTGGGCGCTCAAAGACCAGTACCAGGCCGCTGACAAAATCTTTCACCAGGCCCTGGAGGCCCAACCCAACACCGATACCCAGACCGCTGGCAATTAGAGCGATAGAGCTCAGGTCAATACCCCACAGCTGAAGAATAACGACGGTGCCCAACAGCAGCAGGGTGTATTTGGAGAGCACCGCGATCGCCTCCTGGGCCGCCAGGCTAATGCCCGTGGCCCGCAGCACCCGCGATCGCATCAGGTTGGTCAGGGCACTAGCCACAATGACCATGGCCAGCAAGACCGCCACCAGGGTCAGCAGGCCCAGCAGTGAGTAGGATCGACTGCCCACCGGTAGGCTTCGGTCAAACAAGCCCTCGCGCAGGCTACTGACCACTCGATAGCTCACCCGGCGGGTGAGAGGAAACAGGTTAGCCAGGTAGGCTAGGGTTGCAAACCACACCGCCCCCCGCACCAAAAACAGGGTGAAGCGAAAGAATAGATTTAACCCGGTGACCTCGTGCTCGGGGTTGTCGGGGTCGATGGGCGAGAAGGCAAACCGGTCTAGAAAGGGCCTGAGCCAGCGGTGCCAGAGCCGTCCGGCTAGCCAGTGAACCAGCAGGGCCGCCGCCAGGGCCGCTAGGGCCTGGGCTAGAGCGCGAGCCAAAAAGCCGCTCTGTCGTTCAACCTGCGCCTGGCTTAGGGCCTTGGCGATCGCGTTGGTCCACTGGTCGGCCTGGGCCTCAGGATCATCCGTACCGCCGACCTCGGCGTCGACATTGGTGACAGTCATGATGTAGCGATCGCCCGCGAAAATCACCGGGTTACGGGTGAGAGTAGCCCCATCGCTGCCCTCTATCCGACGCACCTCAGCCTGCACCGACACCGGATCAGCCGCCTCAACCAGGGGGCCCAGATTCGTTTCAATCGCCAGCGCCCGCTCGGCGGCAGTCAGATCGCCCGCCGCCGGTACGTCAAACAAAAACAATCCGTCCAGAAACACGGGCTCGGTCTCGGGCAGTTGGGCCAGCCCCGGCAGCGCCCCGAGCCCATGGATCGTCACCGCCAGCACCAGGCCCCAGACTAGGCGAGGGAGCCAACGGCGTAGGTGTCCTCCTAACGGCATGGGCCCTTGTCTTGAAACATCGACACCAGCATAGCGCCCGCTGGGTGAGGGAATGAGATGAGAGAGGCGTCATTGGGAGCGATCTGGCCGGGGGCGTCCTAGCACCAGAGGCAGGGCCGACAGCCAGCGGGTTAAAGATTGTCGGGCAGTACCGACTCGTCGCTGGACGATTTGTCGCTGGGTAGAGCTTCATTCAGCGCCTTACGGGCAATGCGCGTGACGTACAGGGTCACCGCCACCGTGGCCATTAAGCCCACAATGCGAAGGATCCACTGCACGGTGGCGGCTTGGGGAGACTGGCTACTGTCGGTGGCTCCCAGGGTGGCCAGGTTGCCCACCAGGGAGCCCAGGTACACGTACATAACGGTGCCGGGCAAAATGCCCATGGTGCCCACCACGTAGTCTTTGAGCGAAATTTGACTCAGCCCTAGGGCGTAGTTGAGCAGGTTAAAGGGAAACACTGGCGACAGCCGCAGCAAAAAGATAATCTTGCGGCCATCTCGGGCGATCGCATCGTCAACGGCCTGAAAGCGAGGGTTATTGGCAATTTTGCTGGCCACCCAGCCCCGCGCCAGGTAGCGACCGACCAAAAACGCCGCCGTGGCCCCCAGCATGGCCCCCACAAACACCAGGGCAGCGCCCTTGAGCACCCCAAACACCACCCCGGCCCCCAGGGTGACGATCGACGCGGGCACAAAGGCAACGGTAATGACCACGTAGAGCAGAATGAAGGCCAGGGGCGCGATCGCCCCCAGGCCGTCGATCCAGGCGAGGGTGCCCACGAGCTGCTGCTGGAGCGAGGCAAAAAATGATAAATCGGCCCCTGATAAATCGGCCCCGGCCCCCTGGGCCAACGACTGGGCCAGGGCGGGAGCCATGGGGGCACCCACCAACGCAAGTCCTAGCCAGCACATAAATCGAAGCATCTTGGCCGACACCGGGCGAAAGGGAGGTCTAGTGGTCTGCATAATTTTAGTGGGGGTGAGGAGAGTTGGAGTAAAAAGACGGCGGGCAACACCCGGAGCAGCGACCTGCGTTCTGAGCCAATGGGTCCATTCAACTCCGCCCCCCTGAGACCGCCCTGAGAATTCCGTAAGTATTGCTAAAGGTGCGTATCAGCCCGTTCTCAGCCTGGGCTGTTAGAGTCAAAAGCAAGTCAAGAATCAGCCGCTGATTTCTGGCCTTTCTCCCAGGCGCATGCTCCATGGCGTATTTTTGGCTCCAACCCGCTGCCCTCCTCTGTCGCCCATTCAAGCGCCTGGTCAAGGGACGCATCATTGATCCGCGATCGCTCCAAACTCGCCTTACCGTCGGGGTAGTTCTCACGTCTCTCATCGGGGTCGGAGTGGTCACCGTCTGGGTGAGCTGGCGCACCCAGGAGATTATGCTCGATAGCCATCGCCAGCGCGCCGCCCTGGTGGCCGAGCGCCTGCAAGAAGATGTGCGCTACTACAGCAAAACGATGCCCTCCCAAGCCGCCCTGGTTAAAGTTGTGGATCATCGCTCCACGGGCGATCTGGCCATTTGGGTTGATTCTCCCGAGGGCGATCGCCTGGCCCAGTCAGAAACCCTCACCATGGGGTCGTGGCAGACCTCCGGGGTTAGCGAAGCCCTGCTCAGCACCCCCATGCCCATGGGGACAGATATTATCTCGGTGCAGGGCTGGCGGCTGGCGGTGTGCGCCACCTCGCTGGAGTTGGCCGGACGGCCCCCCGCGACCCTGTACATCGCCAACGATATCACCGCCGCCTACCAGGGGTTGCAGCGGCTGCTGCGCATGCTGCTGCTGACCAGCCTGGGGCTGATTAGCCTCCTAGCCATGGCCTTTGCCCTGTACATTCGACGCACCCTGAGCCCCATTCGCCAGCTCAATCGCCTGGCCGGGCAGGTCACCGCCGACACCCTCGACCAGCCCCTGACCTTGGCGGTGGCTCCCACCGAATTGCAAGAACTGGTTCGCACCTACAACCTGATGCTGGCCCGTCTCGATAAGGCTTGGGGACAGCAAAAGCGCTTGGTCAACGATGTGTCCCACGAGCTGCGCACGCCCCTCTCCCTGGTACAAGGCTACCTGGAGAGCACCCTCCGCCGAGGACACAACCTCACCGAGCCCCAGCGCGAGGGGCTCGAGATTGCCGCCGCTGAAGCCTGCCGCACCACCCGTTTGTTGACCCAAATGCTTGACCTGGCCCGCCTCAACAATGGTCAAGAGACTCTCTTTCTAGAGCCCGCCCAGATGGAGGACATTGTCCATAGGGCGGTGGTAGCCGTGACCACCACCACGCCCAAGGCGGGCGATCGCCTCCGGGTCGCGATCGATGCCCCCGCCGTCGCTCGGGTCGACGCCCAAAAACTGAGCCTGGCCCTGGCCGAGCTGATCGACAACGCCCTCCGCTACAGCGACCCGCAACAACCGGTGCAGATTGCCCTATCGACCCAGGCCAACTGGGCTACCATCCAGGTCAAAGACCAGGGTATCGGCATACCCGACGCTTGCCAGGAGAATATCTTCGACCCCTTTTACCGGGTCGATGCCGCCCGATCGCGGTGCAGCGGCGGCACCGGCCTGGGGTTAACCCTCACCCGATCCCTCGTCGAAGCCATGGGGGGCCAGGTGAGCGTTCAGTCCCAGCCCGGCCAGGGCAGCGTATTCACCCTCCACCTCCCCATCCAACCCCACCCATCCACCCATCCACCCACTCACCCCTAGGAACCCCACCATGCCCGCCCGCATCTTACTCGTGGAAGACGAAGAAAAATTGGCCAAGTTTGTCCAGCTCGAACTGTCCTACGAAGGGTACGAGGTCAGCGTGGCCCACGACGGCCTCTCCGGCCTGATGGCGGCCCGCGACCAAGCCCCCGATTTAATCATCCTTGACTGGATGATGCCGGGCCTGACGGGGGTCGAGGTCTGTCGTCGCCTCCGCCAGACGGGCACGGCCACCCCGGTGATTTTGCTCACCGCCAGGGATGATGTCAGCGATCGCGTCGAAGGACTCGATGCCGGCGCCGACGACTACGTGGGCAAACGCTTTAGCATCGAAGAACTCCTGGCCCGAGTGCGGGCCCACCTGCGCCGCACCGAACCCCAAGATGCCGAAATCTTAGTCTTTGGCGACCTGACCCTCGATCGCAGAAGCCGAGAGGTGCGGCGAGGACAGCGCCCCATTGAGCTAACCGCCAAGGAGTTTGACCTGCTCGATTACCTAATGACCAACTCCCGCCAGGTTCTCACCCGCGATCGCATTCTCGAACAGGTGTGGGGCTACGACTTTATGGGCGACTCCAACATCATTGAGGTCTATGTGCGCTACCTGCGCCTCAAGCTCGAGGCCGAGGGCGAAAGCCGCCTAATCCAAACCATGCGCGGGGTGGGCTACGTGCTGCGCGATTAGAGCCAACCCCGTCTGCCAGCCATCCTGAACACCACAAAAAAAGCCCGACCAAGGCCGGGCTTGAGTATGTGAGTCAGGTGCGAACCACATGAAAACGATGCATCATGACCATGCATCAGGGGGTTCTAGTTCAATCATCGCGGCTGAGGCAACGGCTAAGGTTAATAGTCGGTTAACCTCAGCGACGCAGTGCCCTGGGCGGTGGTTCTGGCCTACTGCTGGCCTTCGGGCGGCAACACTTCTTGGGTTGAGCGCTCTAGCATGGTGGCCCGGCGATTTTGCTGCTGCTGGCGATTGCGGACGAGAAGGCGACGAGCCTGATCTTGGGTAGAGAACATAGGAAACCCCCGAAAATTTTGTATCTAAAGTTACCGAATACGATCCATTTTATCGCTTTTCTCCCCAGGTGGGATTAAAGTTACGTTGTCTTGACATTAATATTTAAAAACCTTGGGTGCCGTCCCACGGCGAGACCCTTGGCTGCAATCAGCCTTCCGGCCCTCCCCTGCCTCCTAATACCAAATCCTATCTGTGTACCCCCCGTTTGTAGGGGCATTGCACTGCAATGCTCCCTACGAGGTATCGGTTTCGAATCGGGGTTGTGTGACTCGGATTTGGTATAAGGACAATTCTGGCCACAAAAATACCGAAGAATTTTGCTTCCTGGCCAGGGCGCAGCGCGCTGCGCCCCCACCGGGGGTATCTTCTTTCCCAGCAATCTCCCGACTCCTGACTCC
>JAIXUR010000512.1 GCA_027483425.1 Cyanobacteriota bacterium
GCCCTTCTTGAGTTTTGTGCAGGTGGGGGCCGATACCCACCTGCAGGTCACCACCCCCCTGGGCCAGGTGTCTACCGAAGCGATTTTGTTGGCGGTACAGGCCGACACGATCACCGCCACTAGCCTGACCTTTACGCCACCCGATGGGCTACCCCCGTTCAAGTAACATCATCCTGGCCATTGCTCGGCTTTTCGGTAGCATGAGAGCTAGCGTCCTACAGGCAAGCCCGTGATCACAGCCCAGCTCAACCAGTTGGCCACCGCCCTGGCCGGAGAGTTTGACAATCGACAGCAGGCCCTGGCTGACCCGGTCTGGTACCTACACCTGCGCCTGTGGTACAGGCCCCTGCCCAAGGGCCTGTTTGCCGACGGCTACGGCTTTTTTATCGAACAGATCAGCGTGGCGTCGGGCCAGCCCCCCTATCGTCAGCGAATTCTGCACCTCACCCTCAAGGACAATCAGCTATGGGGGCAGTTCTATGCCCTAGCGGACCCCACTGCCTATGTCGGCAGCGCCACTGAGCCCGATCGCCTCACCGGCCTCACCCGTGGGGCACTGATTGATCTGCCCACCTGTGCCCTGGCAATTCAATTCTTGCCCACTACGGCCACCTTTCAAGCTCGGCTCCCCGGTGACAGCCTGTGCCGCTTTACCGTCAACGGTGTCACCACCTGCGTACGTTTGCTGTTGGATATTGGCCCAGAGTCCCTCGCGGCTGGTAGTCCAGTGGTGCTACAAATGGGCGATCGCGGGGTTGATCCCGACACCGGCCAAGCCACCTGGGGGCCGTTGATGGGACCGTTTCGGCTGGTGAAGCAACGGGCCTTTGCACTACCCGCGTAATCGGCCTGGGTGCCGGGCCTGACCCGCTGCTGCCGAGTCTACTATCGGTGTTACCCTGGAGCGATGCCTAGCGTGGTTCCAGCCCTTGGGTCGCTGGGCCAGGTTCGGGGGATGCTGCGGCCAAGAACCGTCCCCAGGGGGCCATCGACCATTTTCCACTACTTTTCCTTAAGCTGGTATGGAGCGCGACATCCTCATTCTGACGGTTTACTTCATCTGCATGGGCTACGTGGTCTATCAGATGGCGCTGTCCATTGAGGCGGAACTGGAAGATCAGGTGGTGCTGGTGCCCGATGCCCCCAACTTGGAGAGCACCGTGCGTGCCCAACTGGTTCGTCAGGGCTTCTCTGAGCAGGCAGTGAAGGTGTTAGGGTCGGGGCCACCTCCCCTCAAAACAGCCATGACCCTGGAGCTAATGGTGCCCGAGCCGAAAAGCTACAGCCCCCCCGAGGGCTCTGCCAACCCAGCGGCTGGAGGGCCGATTATGGTGCAGGTACTGCCCCAGGGGCCGCACCCGCTACAGCCGGTCAAGGGGCTGACGGTGCAGGTGGTGAACCAGAGCCACGCCATTCAGGTCACTGTCGATTGGGACCGCAGCTCGATTACCCGCATGGGCACCGAAATTCGCCGGGTGATTCGCCATACGCCGGGCATGCGCCTCGATCTGTCGCTGCCCCAGGTGACTAGCGTGGTCAACCCCAACCAGTTTCTCAGCACGGCGATTACCAGCGAAGACTGCTTTGGCCGAAACGCCGAAACCCAGGTGCTAGAGGTAGCCGCCCCGCTGGTGGATATCGCGAAGGTGGCCGGGCTCAAGGGCCCTAATTATGCCCTCGACTTGGTGGTGCAGCTGATGCCCTTTGGCGGGCGGGGGGCCCGACCGATTATGCTGTTGCTGCCCTTTCGCTTTGTCATTCAGCCGCTACCGGCCAAGGCCGCCATTCCCCTGGTGAACTGGATTTTGAAGCGCTAAGCGCGGGTCCACGGTCGGGGCTCAGGGCATCTGCCCACCGTGGGGGCTACTCCTAGCGATCGCCCCAGCCTGAGGTCGTTCATCTAGCGGGTTTGAAGCTCAAGCTTCTGAAAGACTAGATAGAATGATGGGATAAATTTGCATTCCTTGGCAACAATTATGACTCTGTTGCAAGTCCAGCCCATCCTGAATACCTGGCAATCTGCCACCTGGGAGGAGTTTGTGCAGCTTGCCGATGATCCCAAATCGGACAAGCTCAAAGGTTATTACTACAATGGCCAGATGAGGTTTGAACCCATGTCTACTGGGTCTGATCATTCTAAAGACCATATTTTAATTCTGTTTGCGCTATCGTTTTTTGTAGCGTATCAAGGAATTTCAGCGACTGGACATGATGCCTGTTCCTATCGCAAGCCGGGGGTTGATGAGTTTCAGCCAGATATTTCTTACTATGTTGGCGAGACTGCGGATGCGATTCCGTGGGGAACGCGGGTGGTTAATTTAGACCAGTATCCGGTTCCGAGTCTGGTGATTGAAATTTCGGATACTTCGCTGCCCGATGATTTGGGGGCGAAGCGGTTACAGTATGAGGAGTTGAGAATTCCGGAATATTGGATTGTGAATGTGCAGGCGATGCAGATCTTGGCGTTTGCGATCGCCCTTGATGGCAGCATTCGGCGAATTCGAGCATCGCAGGTGTTACCTGGCTTAAAACTGGAAATTTTGGAGCAAGCACTTCAGCGCAGCCGTCAGGAAAACCAGTCGACAACCAATGCCTGGTTAATGGAACAATTTCGGATTTAAGAGTATTCCATCTAATACAAAATCCTATCTGTATATCCCCGGTTTGTAGGGGCATTGCAGTGCAATACTCCCTACGTGGTATCGGTTTCTAATCGGGATTGTGTGAGTCGGATTTGGTATCAGATACTGTTGAGCGAATCCTAGTACTCGATGGCAGAAATAGCTCATCTATTTGATGGAGCAGGAGCCCTTGTGGAACAAAAAAGCCCTTTTCATCCTTCTGCCTTCATCCTTCTGCCTTTCTGTACTAGGACAATCGGGCGATCGCTCCTAGAGGTGCGTATTCACATCCGTCCAGGCTGCACAGGCGTCATAGCCACAGTCAGACATGACGAC
>JAIXUR010000475.1 GCA_027483425.1 Cyanobacteriota bacterium
GAATGGTGTCTTTGGCTGGAGCCTTTACCCCTGGTCGAATTTCTTGAAATTGAGGCTTTGTGAGGGAATCTACCATGGGTCCTTCGATGGCGCGGTGAACGTCAGCCGGGCTATCTCCCGGTGGGCGACGAATAGCAACAACGCTCTCTAGCCCTTGGGATGGGTTCACATCCTCAGACCAAAGAGAACGAGGCTATCGATACAAGTCGCTAGATGTCAGTGTATCAGGGCTTTTAGGCTAGGCGGTGGCGCTTTAAGTTTTGCAACAAACTCTTTCGAGAGATAACGCTGGGCCATCGGCTGGCGGCCCCTTAGCCCATGGGGCCAGCCAAGATCACCTTGGCCAGCGCGCTAATCACCACCTCGGGGGGCTCTTGCTTGAGGTCTTTGTACCACTGCTGGGTGACCTCAGGCTCGTGGCCATAGATGGTTCTGGTGCGTTTGCGGGCCTTCAGCACGAGCTCGGCGGTGCGGTCTTTGCGGGCCGCCTCGTAGCGCTTGAGAGCATCGGCCACACTGAGATTGGTGGTTACCAGGTAGCGGGTGAGAACCTCGGCGTCTTCAATGGCCTGACAGCCCCCCTGACCCAGGGTGGGTGTTGTAGCGTGGGCCGAGTCCCCCAGCAGGGCAACACGCCCCGCCACCAGCTGGTCTAGGGGGTCGATGTCGCCAATTTCGAGGCGATTGGTTTGCTCTGAGTCGATCGCCTCAATCAGGTTTTGCACCGCCGTGGGCCAGCCCTGAAAAATCTTCGCCAGCTCGTCCTGGCGATAGCTGGGGTCTACCTGGGTGCCCTCGACCATCGGCGCGCCAAAAAAGAAGTAGAAGCGATCGCCCCCCACGGGCATCATCGAAGCTCGCTTGTGATCGCCCACGTAGAGCACCCACAGATCGTCTTTGCAGAGGGCGGGGTCAGCCTTAACGAGGCCGTTCCAGTTGACGTAGCCAGCGTAGCGCCGATCCACCGGTCGCCCCACCACGTAGGCCCGCACGGCAGAACGCACACCGTCCGCGCCAATCACCAGATCGGCTACGACCCGTTCTCCATCTTCAAAGAGAGCCGTAGCGGTGTGCTCGTCTTGCTCGACGCCAATACAGAACCGGCCGAGATGCACATGCTCAGGCCCAAAGGCCTCTAGCAAGAGAGTCTGGAGATCGGTGCGGGCGACCGGATAGGGGCGCTGCCCCACCTGCTCGAACAGGGGCAGCAGGTCAACGTAGCTCAGGGGTTCGTCGGTGTGGCTGCGGTACTCCATCGCGTTCATTTCGCCGCCAATGGCTGCTAGTTGCTCCCCTAGGCCCAGTTTATTCAGCACCTTAACCCCGTTTGACCACAGCGAGATACCCGCCCCGGCGGGGCGGAGCTCCTGGGCGCGATCGTAGATTTCGACCTGGTAGCCCGCCTGGCGCATGGCGATCCCTGTGGTCAAGCCGCCGATACCGGCTCCGATAATCACCACCTTTAGGTTGTACATTGGCCTCTCCTAACTGCTGTGTCTAACTGCCTGCTGTATCGAACTGATGTAAAAGGCGGGAAGTATGGCCTGAGCGTTCCACGGATTTTGCGTCAGCTCCGAGGCCCAGGGGCAACCCTTTCACTATAAAGAATAAATTGTATACAGTGCACATTGAGGACAGAAGAGCTAGTTATTTTGTTTAGAGGTGTCAACCCCGTCAGCCCGCCAAAGCATCTTTCCGTTCAATCTTTAAGAACCGGCCAAATTGTTTACCAAGACGTTAAACCCCACACTCCAAAACTAGCTGGATTTCGCTTTGCCACAGCGAAGAAGTAACTGTTCAGATTTGGAATACCATCATGTGGCATCGTTTTTCTGTATTTTTGGCTATGGTTACCGTAGGTGTGGCTGGGGGTTGGGCCTACGGCCCACTGCCTACGCCCTCTGTCTCTGACCTCGCTTCTTCTAGTAGTGGCTCCGCATTGGCTGAGGTAGCTCAGGTGACTGAGAACGCTCAGGTGATTGAGGATATGGTTGTTAAGAGTTACGTCCAGCGCAATACCCGTTCCGGGGCTGGACGCCGGGGCATGCGAACCTAGAGACTACTATTCTGGGCAGCTCGGAGTTTCTCGAGTTGGTACTGGGCATCGTCAAAGCAGCCGAGGCGGCTGACGTCTAGACAGGCGCTGGCTACGGTTTCTAAATCGGCGATCGCCCGATCAGGCTCCCCCATCTCAGCGTAGAGTAGCCCTCTATCGTAGAGGGCTAAGGGATGTTTTGGATTCAGCTGAATCGTTTGGTTAAAGTCGTCGAGGGCCCCAGCAAAATCGCCCAGGTCTTGGCGAGTTAGGCCACGATTGTAGTAGGGCTCCGGGGCGCTCGAATTAATTTGAATGGCAATGCTAAAGTCTTGAATTGCGCCTTGAAAATCGTTTAAGCGTCGCTTGACTAGCCCCCGATTCTCGTAGGCTAGGCTGTTGTTGGGGCGCAGGTTGACGGCATCGTCGCAGTCGCTGAGGGCGGCCGCATAATCCTCTAGGTTAGAGCGCGATAGGCAGCGATTCAGGTAGGCATCGGCTTTGGTTTCAGGATTGCTATCTAGGCTAATGGCGGCGGTGTAGTCATCTATAGCACCGGCTTCGTCACCCATTTCAGCGCGGGCATTGCCTCGATTAACGTAGGCATCGGCGTAGTCTTCCTGGTGCTGGATGGCCTCGCTGTAGTCGGCGATCGCACCCTGCAAATCGCCCACCAGAAAGCGTACATTTCCCCGCTTATAGTACAGCTCTGCCGCCTCAGGGTCGGCTTGAATGGCATTGGTCAAGTCTTGTAAGGCTTGCTCAGACTGACCGTTTTCCCACAGCAGATTAGAACGCTGGGTGAGGGCCTCGACGTGGGTAGGTTGAAGATCTAAAACCTGGTCTAGGTCAGCCAAGGCGTCGCTGGATTGGCCTCGCCGCTGGGCCGTTTCTGCCTGTTGAAGCAGGTTATAAATCTCCAGACGCTGGGGCAGGCGCATCAGCACCACACCTCCCACCGCCAGCAGCGCCAGCGCCGTTCCGGCCCCCAGCCAAATCCAGGGTCGGCGCCAACCACGGGGAGCGCGAGACTGGTCTGCGGCACCGACGGCAGTGCCTTGCTCCGATGCCCCAGTGTCCTTCTTCTGGAGTTCCGGGCGGGTAGTCGCATTGGGTGCGAGGCGGGTGGCCGGAGGGGTACTTAGCTCGACCAGGGCGATCAAAATGTCCTTAGCCTGGTGAAACTGCGCCTCAGGTTGGGGCGACACCATTCTGAGCAAGAGGTCTTTCATGGCGGGGCTCAGGGACGAGCACTCGTCGAGTTGAAGTTTGACCTGGGCCAGAAAGTCGGCTTGGCTCAGCCGGGGCATGGCCTCGTTGGAAAGGCCCGTGGCCATCTGCACCGCAATCATGCCCAGGGCAAAGTGGTCGGCGGCAAAGCGGGTAAACTGCCGATGCTCCACCTGGGGCAGGTAGGCCGATTCGGGGCTGAGCTCAGAGCTACCGCCGTTGGTGGCGGCGATCGCCTCTGAGGTGCCGATATCTTGAATGAGACCAAAATCAACCAGGACTAAATGGCCCTGCTCTCGGTGGCGAATCAGGTTGTTGGGGTGGAGGTTTTGGTGGGCAATGCCGTGGCGTTGAATGGTGTCCAAAATGGCCAGGGCTTCGGCCAGAAACGATTGCACCTCAGTTTCAGCCTTGGGCTTGCCCTCGGCCAACTCTGTCACCAAAGGCTGTCCGGGCACGTAGTCGCGCACCCAGTAGAAATCTTGATCTTCTTGAACCGTGGAGAGATTTTTGGCGATCGCAGGGTGGTCGCCCATGCGCTTGAGCAAGCTGACTCGCTTGGCCAGCAGGTCGCTGAGAAACTTGAGGGTAGTGGCGTTGTGGGTCGGCAGTTGCAGATGCTTGACAATACACTTGGGCTTTGCCGCATCGCTATGATCGGTCATCAGGTAGGTCTTGGTATAAGCCTTTGTGCTGACAACTCGAATGAACTGAAACCGTCCATCAATTAGCCGTTTTACAACCATCAGATTTAGATTCGCCGGGGTAGATACAATGGACTAAGGGTATCGATTGAACGCCCAGGAGGCTGTTTCAAGAGACCATTGACTGGGGCTATGGGCCGTCTGGCTACTGTAAATGGCCTAAGATAGGGATCACCTTGACCCGCTTTCCCAGACTATTAGGACAACTCTTTCAGGGGTGTCAAACAGCTCCTATTCCTAGTCTCTAGACCTACATTTCTAGGTCTACATAGGGAGCCGAGTAGCCAGCGCTAGCCCCTTGCCTAGAGCTAGACCAACCCTATATAACCGCTAAAGCTGTCACCTAGACTCAATGGCAGGCGCTCACCATCGCTAGAAAAATGCTGCCCTTGTGAAGGGCAACCGTGGTCGCCCTGGATGTAGTGCCGAATTCAGGAATGTATAGCCTAGGACAAACCCCCAGGAGCGCTAAGCCAGGGATAGTTAAGTCGCTAAGATAATAGTGACAAGCTATGAGTAAATCCTACTATGTACTGCGTAATTTATGATGGCGACTGTAACCTCTGCGTCAGCCTCGTGCGCCTGCTAGAAGGCTTTGACCAGGGGAAACAGTTTCAGTACGTGCCCATGCAGGATACGGCAACTCTGGCGGGCTACGCGATTACCCCCGCCGACTGCGAGGGAGGGATGATTTTGTTGGATATTCAGGCCCCCGATCGCCGCTGGCAGGGCAGCGCTGCCGCTGAAGAAATCGGTCGCCTGCTACCCCTAGGAAATGGGTTTGTGCAAGCCTACCGAGCGCTGCCGGGGGTAAAGTCAGTGGGCGATCAAATCTATGCCTTTGTCCGCGATCGCCGCTACGACATCTTTGGCAAACGTGACCAGCGCTACGATTCTGCCTATCCCCTGTGTGCCGATGGCCACTGCCAAAACCTGAATACTTGACCATGGGCATTTAACCCTGGGCCAGCGCTAGGGTTGACGGCCAGCCATACCAAGGCTCAACGCCAAAAAAAAACGACATCAGTCAATCACCATGGGTTGACCGATGTCGGCGGTAGAGAGTGTTGTTAGTCCTTTGTTGAAATGTCTTCAGGAACTGTCTCTAGCCTACCCAGGCGACCACGTTTTCGTAGAAGGTCTTCATGGTCAAAATCGTGGGCCAGTTGGCATCGCCCTTGACAATGTTGCCCGGAATATCCTGGCTCCACTGCTGCTGTACGTCGGTGCTGTAGTTGAGGTAGAGCTTGCCCTCAACGATCGTCCATACGCGGGGGTCTACCGAAGCCAGATTACCTTCGCTGAGCGCCTTGGCGCAGTAGCCGCCGTACTGAGGCGCGTAGGCTTCGGGGTTGGCCGCAAACAGAGCCCGATTCTGAGCGCTGCTAAACTGCCAGGTCGCGCCATTCCAGGTGTAGCGATAGGCGGCGTTGCCGGCCACCGCCGCCCCTTCAGTAAAGTAAGCCACCGGGTCAGCGCCGCGAATGGCCAGATTGCTGGTCGATTCTATGTACACCGCAGGATGGGGCGGTGCTGTCGCCCGAACGGCATCGGCCCCAGCGCAGGGGTTGGCGCTGGCGCAGGGATTGGCGGTAGCGCAGGGATTGGCGGTAGCGCAAGGATTGCCCGCGCAGGGATTAGCCGTGGCACAGGGATTGCCTGCGCAAGGATTCACCGTGGCACAGGGATTCCCGGCACAGGGGTTGGCGCTGGCACAGGGATTCCCAGCGCAGGGGTTGACGCTTCCGGCCGCCCCAGCACAGGGAGCCGCGAATACAGAGTTTACGGTGCTAGGTAAGGTCATAGCGCCAACGGTCAGAGCAGAAGAGGCCAGGAGGGCCGCCAGGTATTGAATCTTCATAGCAACCTTGGGGAGAAGTACAGCAGCATTGGCCCTAGGGGCCGGTCTTGGAACATCGCCCGGCAGCAACTCCCCTCAGTAGTGGCAACGTTGAGCGGCAACGTTGCGGCTGTTTGGAAAGAACTTGGCTAACACCAGGCGTTGTCACCACTTAACTCGGCCCACCTGAAAGCCCTGTGAGTGAATTCTGAGAACTTGTTGAGAGCATCGCGGGTTGAAAGGCATCGCGTGCCAGGCATCGGTAGCGTGTATCCACAGATGACAGCGACCAGTACAACCTGAGTACGCTAGAGACACCACGCAGCCCGCTCACCACCCCAGGGCTCCATTCAAGGATGATCGCGATGACCCAGAGATCCCACTGTGCCCTGGCGGCCCTTAGCCTGTTGGCCACCGCCGCCTTGGCCATCACCGCTGCCGATGCCCGCCCAGGGCAGGGGCATGGCGACCAATCCCAGGCCAGCATGCCTTGGGTTGTGACCGCTAACCGCTAACCGCTGACCGCTGACCGCTAAGAATAATCCTGACCACAAAAAGACCGAAGAATTTTGATTCCTAGCGAGGGCGCAGGGCTCTGCGCCCCGACCGGGGTATCTTTTTTCCGAAAATTTTCTAAATCGTGGGTTCAGGGGTGACCCGCACCCGGGCAAACTTAAGGCCGCTGACCCCCTGCAAGGGCTCTACGGTGCCCTGTTCTACGGCGCTATCCACAATGCCTTCGCGGTGTAGGTAACGCAGATAGCGCTCGTACTCTTGCCATTCTTCGCGGCTAGAGTAGACCACCGTGAGCATGCCGGGCTGGGTAATGCGATCGCCGGTTTCCCCATCGCAGGCTTTGTCAATGCGTTTTTTCACAATCTCGTAGCGGGTGTCGCGGGTACCCCGGACGTCGAACAGGCGCTCGGTGGTGTCATCATGGACGATGTCTACCGTATAGCCCTGCACCAGTACCAGATGGGTAAGGGCCATGTCGGTGTCGTAGGTGGCCTTGAGCGCCAGCCCCTGGCGGGCGCAGTCGCAAACCGCCCGCAGCTGCTCGTAGCGCAGCGCCCTGAGCTGAAACTCCGTAAAGCTGGTATCAATGGCCTGACCGGTGTAGATCATGTGGTCAATGCCATCGGTGGCTTCCATGTCGCAGTAGTGGGGGGTAATGGCCTGCATCGACCGTTGCCACTGGTTCCAGGTGTCGCGCAGCAGCCCGTTGATGTGTCCAATGGTCTGGTCGTAGAGGGCGCGGGCCGCGTAGACGCAGTTGTGGTCAGCATGGATGGCGGCTTTGTACCGGGCGATCGCAGCCTCGGCCTCGCCACTGTGCTGGGCAAAATACGCAAAGTGCACCTCCACCTCGGTTTGGAGGTAGCGCAGCAGCGTCACCTCAGAATCGACCGTCACCCCTTGCTCGAGCGTCGCAATGTGGTCGGACAGGTCTAGCCCCAGTTGCTGCACCAGGGCATTGCCTAGGGCATGACCCACGGCCTCTACCACCGCCAGGGCCAGGCGAAACTGGGCCAACAAGTCCTTCTGAATTGCCCGGTTGCGCTCGTCTGACGACCCCCGCACGTCGGAGATACCGTACAGCGGATAGACGCCCTCAAACACGATCGGGGCCGGGGGCAGACCCAGGCTGAGGCGTTCGGCCTCCTGTTCAAATCGCCACCGCACCGAGGGATGGATGTTGGTAAAGCGGTCCTGGACGCTGTGGCGCATGGCCGCCGTTAGGGCTGGCATGAGGGTGGTGGCGCGGCTGCAATCGGCCTGGTCAAAGGCGTAGGGCTTGGGGCTGGAGAGACCCACCAGGCCCACCAACTGAGTGGCACTCTCCCCCAGCCGAGCGGTGCGCATCACCAGGGGAATCAACAACAGCGATCGCGCCCCCCGGTGCAGCAAATCCTGTTCGCCCTGGGTCGAGCAGTCGAGGCTGAGGTCGGGCACATTGATCACCTCTCGGCGCTCCGTAGCCCGCAGAAACGTGGACCCCTGGAGTGCCGTCATGGCATAGATAGCGGTTTGCCACTCGGTCTGGTCAAGGTTAGTAAACAGCTGGGCCTGGCTCCCTTCGGCACTCAGCAGGAAGCTGTCGCTAGCCCCAAATAACTGCTTCATTAACCCATTGGCCTGGTCGAAACGGCTGTTGCCCAGCACCGATTCATGGCCGACTAGCAGCTCAATCAAAACCTTAGAGGTCTCGCGCTCGGTAACGTCGATGCCCTCAATGAGAAGGGGGCCGTTGACGGTGTAGTGGCCGGGCTGTAGCGCCGCTACCAGCTGTCGAAAGGCGGGCTCTGGTTTCAAGAGTTGGGTGGCCACCTGCTCGTGGCTGGGTGGTTCGGCCCAGCAGGCGGCCAGGCTGGCTTGCAGCTCCGGGGCGATCGCCGTGATCCGCAAGCCCTCCTCAGCGGTCCGCAGATGCAGCTCAATCTGTCGCACCTGACCCGTCTCACCATCGGTGAGAGACACGACCACCGGCTCGTGGAGCAGCCGCTGCGACACCGCCCGCGACTGCCCGTAGGCGTAGTGCAGCAGGGCGCTCAAGAAATGTCGCCGAAACCGCTCTCGCAGGGCCTTTTGATCGGTTGCCGTCAGGCGGTCAAAAAAGCCCAGGTCGAGGTGTCCTCCCTCGGGGAGCACCCCGGTCAACCGGCAAAAATATTGGTTGGCAAACAACACTGGGTAGGTCGGCGCGGTGGCCGTCATCTCAGTGGCCATGTCGACCACGGCCATCACCAGGTGGCTCTGGTGCTGAATCAGGTCTAACCAGGGCAAGGCCGGGCGCGTCTCTAGTGGGGGTAGGGGGGCAGCCCGATTAGGGGTCTCACCCTCCTGGCGATCGCCGCTTCGGTCGGTCAAAGTGTAGCTAAGGTCAACCATGGGCATAGTTCTAGAGACAGAGACTTGGTCTATATCGACGCAGCGTAACGATTCGTGAGCCATAGTTGCTTGTGATCCACCCTTCAAAACCAGTTACAAGGCAAACCGCTGGAATTCCGAACCCAGACTAAAATCTTTGCCAAATTCAAAGCCCTGACGGCGATGGGGCCCCCAGGCCTTCTAGCTAGGGGATACAGGGCTACCTGGATACAGGGCCATCTGAATACCAGCCCACGCCCCAACCGCTGGGCTGGAGTTGTCTGTTTAATCACCATGGTACCCAATTGGGATAGGCAGATTTTCGGTCACGCTAGCCCAGGTTGTCGCTAGAGCGCGGATGCAGGGCGATTAGGCCGCGAATTTGTGCATTTTGCAGATTTCAGGCGCGATCGCCCACCGCCACAACACCCCAGAGGCCTTCACCCTTTAGAATAGAAATCTTGCCCGGCAGCAGCTACGCTACCCCAGGCAAACTTATCTGTGATTGGGGCAGTGCTTTTGGATCCTCCAGAACCGCTCCAACCCATCCGACTCCCAAGGGATGGATGGACTACACCGCTATTGTTGTCACCGCTGAGCCATGTTTGAAGCCCTGTCCGATCGCCTTGAATCTGCCTGGAAAAGCCTGCGTGGCCAGGACAAAATCAGCGAGTCTA